>SFER01000188.1 GCA_004557195.1 Bacteroidales bacterium
TGAAACTGGAGTTCTCAATTTCAGCCACCACTCGCCCACCCCGCACCGGCGAAATCGATGGCGTACACTATCACTTCCTCACCGTCGAGCAATTTAAAGAAGCAATTGCCAACGACGCCTTGGTGGAATATGAAGAAGTGTACGAAGGACGCTACTACGGCACGCTAAAGAGCGAAATCGAACGCATACAAAACAACGGCAAGAACGTGATTCTCGACATTGACGTAAAAGGCGGAGTTAACGTGAAAAAGATGTACGGCGACAACGCCTTGTCGATATTTATTCAACCGCCAAGCATCGAGGTGTTGCGCGAGCGTCTTATTTCGCGTGCCACCGACCCAATCGAAGCCATCAACCAACGCGTCGACAAAGCAGCTTACGAGTTGACGTTCAAGGACCGTTTCGACGTTTCGGTGGTGAACGACGACCTTAACACTGCTGTGCAGCAAACTCGCTCATTAATTAACGATTTCGTAAACTGACAAATATTTCCACCATGAAA
This sequence comes from Bacteroidales bacterium, assembly GCA_004557195.1. Taxonomy (GTDB): domain Bacteria; phylum Bacteroidota; class Bacteroidia; order Bacteroidales; family Muribaculaceae; genus W0P31-042. The sequence continues at coordinate 503 of SFER01000188.1, forward strand.
ATTGGCATCTTTGGAGGAACATTCAACCCCATACACATCGGGCATGCAATAATAGCAAATTTCATTGCCCAAAACTCCTGCCTCGACGCCATTTGGTTCATGGTAGCTCCGCAAAACCCGCTAAAAGCCGGAGCCTGCGGAGCATCGGACATCGACCGTATTAAGATGGTGGAAATGGTGGCACGAAAAATTGACAAAGTCACCACCTCGGCATTCGAGTTTTCGCTTCCTCGCCCGTCATACACCTACAACACCCTGCTTGAGTTGAAAAAGCGGTTCCCAAACGACGAGTTCTATCTGATTATCGGCGGCGACAATTGGCAGAACTTCGACAAATGGCGCAACCACGACGAAATAATTCGCGACTTCAACATAATGGTGTATCCTCGCCACGGATTCGAAACAGTCATTCCCGAGGAATTGAGCAACCGTGTGAAACTAATCGAGGCACCAATAATTGAGCTGTCATCAACCAACATACGCGCTGCCTTGAAGGAGCAACGCAACATGAATTTCTTCCTCTCCAACGAAGTATACGAATACATTCTTGAAAACAAACTTTACACATAATGGATAATAACCAACTTTCGCCCAACAGCCTCGCATTCATTGCCCTCGCCAACGAATATTGCAGCGCAATCGAAAAAGCATCGGAATACGACAAAACCGACTTCATGGTGCAAATGCTCAAGCTGTTGCCCAGAATCTACATATCGGCTTCCGACATCAACATTAAGGAGTCGAGCGTGGAATACTATGTAGAGCCTTATCTCGACGAGGACGTTTATAACAATGTTCGCTGCAACATTGCCGCCCTCATGGCTGAGGACGATGTATTCCTTGAGACGTTTGAGGAGGACATGAAATACTCCGACACTCCCGTGTCGGCAACAATTTCCGAAGACCTTGCCGACATCTATCAGGAGCTATACAACCTGGTGGCATCGGTGCGCGACGTCGACAACGAAGCCATACGCTCAATACTCATCACTTGCAAAGAAGATTTCGCCACATTCTGGGGTCAAACGCTCTGCAACGTGCTGCGAGCACTCCACTCCGCTTTCTACAATCACGACCAACAATAAATAATAAAAAAACTACTATATCATGAACAATTACATCGAATCTTTGCTCCAATTCATGGATGCCAGCGTATGCAATTTCCTTGCAGTGGACACCATCAAGCAAATGCTTAGCAAAAACGGATACGTCGAGAAACGCATCGAGCAGCCGCTCCAATGCCAACCCGGCGACAAGTTCTTCGTAACTAAAAACGACTCGGCAATATTTGCCATCAAGATAGGCTCACGCCCAATCAGCGAAACCGGATTCAAGATAATCACCGCTCACAGCGATTCGCCATGTTTCCGCATCAAGCCTCATCCCGAAATGCTGTCGGGCGACCGTCTCGTGCGCCTCAACACCGAGGTGTATGGCGGACCAATTCTCTACACTTGGTTCGACCGTCCACTCTCGCTCGCCGGTCGTGTGATTCTGCGTGGCGAATCGGCTCTGAAGCCTGTCACCCGCTTGCTGAAAATCGACGAGCCGATTCTGATGATTCCTCATCTTGCCATCCACTTCAACCGCTCGGTGAACGAGGGTAACGCCCTGTCGAAGCAAAAGGACATGTTGCCAATCCTCACACGCATCTCTGAAAGCCTTTCGGCTAACGGGCTACTCGTCAACTACATTGCCAAATCGCTAAACGTGGCTGTTGACGATATCCTCGATTTCGACCTGTTCCTTTATAACACACAGCCAGCCACACTCACAGGCCTCAACAAGGAGTTTGTGATGTCGGGCAGGCTCGACGACCTCAGCATGGCTCACGCTGCCATCACTGCAATCATCGAGGCAACCGACGACGAAGCAACATGCATCAGCGCAATCTTCGACAACGAGGAAACCGGCAGTGGCACCAAGCAAGGCGCTCACTCGCCTGTACTCAGCAACCTATTGCGCCGCATAGCCGAATGCCAAGGCGTGAACTTCGACGGATTCTGCCAAGCCGTTGGCCGCTCTTTCATGATTTCTGCCGACAATGCACACGCTTTCCACCCCAACTACGCCGAAAAATACGACCCAACAAACCATCCGGCTCTCGGCGGCGGTCCGGTGATTAAAATTAATGCCAACTGCAAATACATGACCGACGCTCACTCTGCAGCCATCTTCAAGAGCCTTTGCGACGAAGCCGGCGCTCCTTGCCAATACTTCGTGAACCACTCCGACGTGGCTGGCGGCTCAACCCTGGGCAACATCTTCACCGGACAGCTCGACATCGAAGGTGTCGACGTGGGCAACCCGTTGCTCGCCATGCACTCGGCTTGCGAAACCGGTAGCACCGACGACCACATCAACATGATTCGTGCCTTCAAGCAATTTTTTGCACAATAAAAAACCCGATTTCAATTTTGAAATGTCTTCAAATGTTTGTACATTTGTTAAATCATAACTGAACTTATTAATTTAAAATCAAATAAAATGAAAGACGACCAACTTTTACAACAAGTTACTGAAAAAGCAAAAGTGTGGCTTGGCGAAGGCTACGATGCCGAAACTCAAGCAGCTGTTAAGGCCATGCTTGAAAACGAAGACAAAACCGACCTTATTGAATGTTTCTACAAAGACCTCGAATTCGGAACCGGCGGTCTGCGTGGCATTATGGGCGTTGGCTCTAACCGCATGAACATCTACACCGTTGGCGCTGCCACTCAAGGCCTCGCCAACTACCTGAAAGATGCTTTCAAGGACCTCCCTGAAATCAAGGTTGTTGTCGGTCACGACGTGCGCAACAACAGCCGCCTGTTTGCTGAAATCTGCGCGAACATTTTCTCGGCTAACGGAATCAAGGTTTACCTCTTCGAAGGTTCTCGTCCAACTCCCGAAATGTCGTTCGCAATTCGCGAACTCGGCTGCCAAAGCGGTGTAATCATCACTGCTTCTCACAACCCAAAAGAATACAACGGCTACAAGGCATATTGGAACGATGGTGCCCAAATGACTACTCCACACGACACCAACACAATCGAATATGTCAACCGCATTAAGGGCGTAAAGGACATTAAATTCGAAGGTAACAAAGACCTCATCGAAATCCTTGGCGAAAAGATGGACAACATCTATCTCGAACGCATCAAAACCCTTTCGCTCAGCCCTGATGTAATTGCCCGTCACCACGACCTCAAGATTGTATACACCCCAATCCACGGTACTGGCAAATACCTCATCCCCGCTTCATTGGCTAATTTTGGCTTCACCAACGTGATTCACGTGCCTGAACAAGACGTGCAGAGCGGCGACTTCCCAACAGTCGACTCTCCTAACCCTCAAGGGCGAATATCAACTGGTTAACGGCAACCAGATTGTGATGATTTTCCTTTACTACCTCATGGCTCGTCGTGGCGAACTTGGACTCATCAAAGGCAACGAATACATCGTTAAGACTATCGTTACCACCGAAACCATCAAGTCGATTGCCGAAAAGCAAAACATCAAAATGTACGACGTATTCACAGGCTTCAAGTGGATTGCCAAAGTGATGCTTGAAAACGAAGGCAAAGCTCAATACTTGGGCGGTGGCGAAGAAAGCTACGGCTTCTTGGCTGAAGACTTCGTTCGCGACAAAGACTCTGTTTCGGCTATTTCGCTCATGGCAGAAATCGCTGCTTGGGCTAAGGACAAAGGCCTCGACATGAACGCTATGCTCATCGACATCTACATGACCTACGGCTATTCGAAGGAAAAAGGTATCTCACTCGTTCGCAAAGGCAAATCGGGCGCCGAAGAAATTGTGGCTATCATGAAGCAATTCCGCGAAAATCCGCCAAAGACCATCGGCGGCTCGCCAGTTGTCACCATCAAGGACTACGACAGCCTCGTGGAAAAGAATCCTGTTACCGGCGAAACCAAGCCTCTGGTTATGCCAACTACATCTAACGTGCTTCAATACTTCACCGAGGATGGCACCAAGATTTCTATCCGTCCTTCAGGAACCGAACCCAAAATCAAGTTCTACCTCGAAGTTCACGACACTCTCGCAAGCGCCGACGAATACGATGCCAAGAACGAATGGGCTGAGGCTAAACTTGCTGCAATCGCTAAAGAACTTGGCGTTTAATTCTCTCACGCCAGTCAACTAATATCAAAGAGGTTGGGATAACTTTCCAACCTCTTTTTCATTTTCATCCATGGCGCAAAACCGACTCACATTTGCAAGAAGCACCAAAGCAGCACGTTTCGCTCTCACCGTCAATTGCTCCTCCACCGCCACTCTAACCACTAACCTATAACCACGGCGCAGCCGTTAATTCCATCGCAAAAGAAAAGCCCCGGAGGTATCTCCGAGGCAATGCGTTATGGGATAGTGGACTTCCAACATCAGTGGAGAAAGTCGCCATTTTAGAATCAATCTTTATACTTATTGCTTAATATGAAAATTTGTAATTTCAACACTGAATGTAATTCGCACTCAACTAAAGAATCGAGCTTTTCTATATCACATTTCCTAATCCTTAGTAGCGCCGAACCATTAGTTGTCTGAATTGCATTGTTTCTAAATATATACGTTGCAAGATTTACTGATGTGAAATAGAAATTAATTGGGGAAACACATAATAAGAAAGTTAACACTCCGATATTTCTGTCATCGCTTGCGCCGATATTGAAAACGACCACAATAAATCCGACACAAAGAATAATTGGAGCCAACATATAGATAATTGTTGATGATAGTTTCTTTGTGATTTTTAAGTGCATTAAGAAACACAGTAAAATTGATGCAATTAAAAGCATAGTCAAAACAGACGTTATGCGAGCATCATTATAAAAGAGGAAAATAGCAATTGCAATCTCTACAATAATAATCTCATTTGATATTTTGAATGGGATAGTGTTATCGCATTTATACGGTAGATTTATTCTTTGCAAATCGTAATTATTCTTTTCCATCTCCATTATGATAGCATTTCCCGAGCAAAATATTGACCTAATTCTCAAACATATTTCTTTATGCTTATTTATATCGTATCTAACGAACCGGGTCACTTCCTTTGCTATAATTGCATAGTTTACAACAACAGGCCAGCATAGAATTAACTTTCCAAATATACCCAAATAAAATTTTCCTTCAAAAAACATGAAAACAAACAATATATACAAAGTTGATACCCAGGTATAACTTAATTCTATAAAGAAGAAAATTGCATCACAAATGCCAGAATCGCGTTTGTACATTGTTATAAGAATTGCAATTGTTGTCAATGAGAACATTGCAACACCTAAGTACATCTTTGACACATAAAGAACAATTGTGAAAATAAATAGCTGTAAAGCATACCACACATATTTATTTCCTTTGCTATTTTCCATTATTTCTTCACCTCCTTTCCTTTTATGCGTTTTTTGATTTCGTTATATGATGAATCTGGCCACCAAGAACTAATACGCATTTTAAATGCTTTACCTATGGCATTGTTTACAGCTGTTGCGCAATTATTTGTAATAAGGTCATATCTTTGTTTGCTACTGCTCTTAAAGGAGTCTATCATCTCTATGTCTTGTCCTGGAGATGAAGGTATGATATATGCCAAGTCATATCCATAAGTGTTAATTTTTTTATTCAAGTAAGATCCACTTGAATTATATTCGCACTCCAAAAAATCGTATGGACTTATAAAACTATGTTCTCCCAAATCGTCTTTAGGCAATCCAACTGCTCCATATGATTCATTCCATATTACATCTCCATTAACAGAAAAATATCTCCATTTATTATCCTCGTCCT
>SFER01000014.1 GCA_004557195.1 Bacteroidales bacterium
ACAGGAACTTGTCAGTTTGATACTCGTTTTGGAATGTTTTTGGAATGTGAAATTTCCGAAAAATTAGGGATAATGTGCTTTGGACGGAAATAAATCGCTATATTTACGGCAAATTTTTTAGTTATGAAACTACTCAAGTTGTTGGTAACCATAACAGCCATATTCGCTGCCGAAAGTGCTATCGGCGGCATTCATCACGATGCCTATCACAGTTTTGCCCCTTTTGCGGGATGTGCCGATGGTGATTGCCTGATAGTGGAGAACACATCGGGAGAAAGGGCGTTTTCGCTCGACACTGTGCGGTGGAGCATTGGTGGCGAATTTGAAGTGCGCATTGCCAATCTCAACAATAAGGAGAATAGCACATATCATTATACCGACGACAAAGGTGTGCGGCACTCGGTGGTAAATCCCGAGTGGGGCGTGGTGTGGAACTACACCGATAGCGCAAACTATGATGCCGTGGTGCTGCGAAGTGTCGGAGGCGGCAACTATGACGATATTGCCGGGAAAAGGGAGGTCGAAGTGTCGTTGGAACGCTGCAGCGGCGGCAAAATCACTGTTGTAAACAAAGTTCTCTTGGAAAAGAGAGTGGATGTTGCCACCGGATTCAACAGCGTGAAAGTGGACATCGACAATGGCGTTCTCACTGTGAAAATCGGAAAATATGTGCTTGTGCCGGTGTTCGACGGGGTTGAAAGTGCGTCGCGCGGAGTGTGCGGAGTGATGGCGGGCAGCGGCGCAAAAGTGGCAATTAAAAGTGTGTATGTGTATGTGGCAAGCGACCCCGACAATGGCTATTCCACATCGTGGACAGAATCCTCGCTTCGAGAGCATTTCAAGCAAGGGTGCGACCCGGTGGAGGGCTTTTGGAAATATCTCGACCGACGAACCCCGGGGGTGAGCGTGCAGAGCGGCGGCGAATATCGCATCGCTGTGGTGAAGAATGCCACCGGAGGATATGATATTATTTACCTTTCGGGAGCAAGAATCAACGTCACAAAGTGGCACCCCGGACTGATTAAGGGCGTTCTTGAGCCATCGGGATTTGTAAATAATTACAGATTGACATGGCGCGACACCGAGAAAAATCTTCTCAATGACGACAACAATGCCAATCTGCTTATGAATGCGATACTCGAAATCAATTTTCCTGCTCTCAAGAGCACGCTGCGATTCAGTAGAGACGAATAACCTGCTCTATTCCTTTTTCTCGCCGAAATAGCGGTCGATAACAAGAGCGATGGCGCCATCGCCGGTTACATTGCACGCAGTGCCAAAACTATCCATTGCGATGTAGAGCGCAATCATGAGCGCAAGGTCGGTCTCTCCAAAGCCAAGAATCGAGGAGAGCACACCGAGCGATGCCATAATCACACCACCGGGCACACCCGGAGCGGCTATCACAGTGATTGTGAGCATAAAGATGAAATGGATAATAGTGGAAGTCTCAATGGGAATGCCTTGCATCATCATCAATGCCAAAGCGCAAGCCACAATCTTGAGCATACTCCCCGAGAGGTGTATCGTGGCGCAAAGCGGAACGACAAAATCGGCAACACCGCGCGACACCTCGTTGTCGATAGTCTGCTTGAGGGTAACCGGGATTGTCGCCGCGCTCGATTGCGTGCCGAGTGCTGTCATATAGGCAGGGAGCATGGTGTAAAGTAACTTAATGGGATTGCGCTTCACGATTACGCCTGCAACGCAATATTGGAACAGCAGCCAGAAAATGTGGAGGATAAATATTACGATTATAATCTTGAAGAACACCGACAACACCCTAGTTACCTGCCCTGCCTGCGTAATGTCGATGAAAATACAGAAAATGTAGATGGGAAGTAGCGGGATGATAACCTTTGAAATCACGAGCATGATAATGTCGCGCATCCCGGCAAAGAAGTTGCGCAATGTGGAGTTATCGACAGCAACAATGCCAAGTCCCATGATGAAAGCAAATGTGAGGGCGGAGGTAACACCCATCAACGGCGCGATGTCGAGTTGGAAAAATGGCTTGACGGCTGATGCCGCAGCAGATGTGTCGAGGTCGGTTCCCGAAGTAATCATTCCGGGAAATGAGATGCAGCCCACACCATAGGATAGCACACCGGCTATCACTGTCGAAGCAAATGCAATCAGCACGGTGGCGAGAAGCATCTTGCCGGCGCCGTGCCCCACTTCCACTATTGCTACTGTAACGAGCGACAGAATTAGCAGAGGCACAATGAACCCGAGAAACTCGCTGAAAAGGTCGCTCACTGTGGCAAACACCCTCAATAACCAATGCGGCATTATTCCGCCTAAAAGGATTCCAAGAATAATGGCAATGAAAATGCGCGGCAACAAGCCTATCTTAATATTTTTCATAAGATTCATAGATTAAAAAACACCGGTTGCCATGCAGACAACCGGCATAGGGATAAATAAGGCCTATTTCTTGTTCTGAGCCTCGTTGAGGAAATTGGTAAATTCTTCTTTTTCCATGAAGCCCACGTTTCTTGCAACCTCGTTGCCGGCGGCATCGAGAACAACAATACATGGGATAGCCTCGACATTGTATTTTTGGGCTAATTCCTGATTGTTGTCTATGTCGATGCTCTTAAATTCAAAACTGTCGGCGAAAGTTGCCTGCGCTTCCTCGAAAATCGGAGCAAAAGCTCTGCAAGGACCGCACCATGTGGCATTGAAGTCGATTACTGTGAGTTTGCCCGATGTGGCATCCGAAATCTTGGCTTGAGCCTCTTCTTTAGTTAATTGAACAGCTTCGTTGGCGTCGGCTTTTTCCGATTTTGACGAGTTGCCACAACTTGCAATCATGCAAGAAACGGCTACGATAAGGATAAATGCTAAATGTTTCATTTCTATAAAATTTAGTGTTTTTGCAAAGATACGGAAATATCCTCGATTTTCAGCATCTCAACCGATAAGAAATGTTTAAAATAGAAAAGGAGTGCCGAAGCACTCCTTTTTATGGTCGTTGAAACCGGAATTAGCAGGGAAGAGCAGCGTTTGTTTTGTGAACAGCGGCAGCACTCTTTGCGAAGAGTTCTTTCTCCTCGTCGTTGAGTTCGATTTCGATGATTTTCTCGATACCGTTCTTGCCAAGGATACAAGGAACACCGATGCAGAGGTCTTTTTCGCCATATTCGCCTTCGAGGAGAGCAGAGCAAGTAATCATAGCTTTGCTGTCGTTGAGGATAGCGCGAACCAAAGAAGCTGCAGCAGCACCGGGAGCATACCATGCCGAAGTGCCGAGGAGACCGGTGAGAGTAGCACCGCCCACCATAGTGTCGGCAGCAACCTTAGCGAGAGTCTCTTTGTCGAGATATTGAGAAGCGGGCACGCCACGATTAACAGCGAGGCGAGTCATAGGAATCATTGTAGTGTCGCCGTGGCCACCGATAACGAAACCGTCAACATCGTTGTAGTCGGCACCCATAGCTTGGCTCAAATAGTAGCGGAAGCGAGCGCTGTCGAGTGCGCCACCCATACCGATGATTTGGTTTTTGGGAAGACCGCTAACTTTGTGGATGAGGTAAGTCATGGTGTCCATCGGGTTGCTAACGCAAACGATGATAGCCTTGGGAGAGTATTTCAAAACGTTTTCTGTAACGCTCTTAACGATACCGGCATTAACACCAATGAGTTCTTCGCGAGTCATACCGGGCTTGCGGGGAATACCTGAAGTGATGATAACAACGTCGCTGTCGGCTGTTGCTGAATAGTCGTTAGTTACGCCTTTGATAGTGGCATCGAGGCGAAGAATGTTGGCGGCTTGCATCATATCCATAGCCTTACCTTCAGAAACGCCTTCTTTGATGTCGAGGAGAACCACTTCGTGAGCGATACCTTCGTTGATTAACACATTAGCACATGTTGCACCTACGTTACCGGCGCCAATTACTGTTACTTTAGACATAATTTTAATTTTTAATATGGTTGTTGTTTAATTATTCTATATGATATTCTATTTGCAACGCAAAATTAGCAATAAATTTATAAATAAAGAAATTCTAAAAGATTATATGGTTTAAATATTGTTATAAAAATTAATAAACCAATTCCCCTTTGCCTTGGCGAATGATTTCGGGGGAATCGCCGAGGCAGTCGATTACGGTCGAAGCCTCGATATCGCCGCGCCCGGCATCGAGAACGAGCGACACTTCGCGGGCGTAGCGCTCGGCGAGGAGTTCGGGCTCGGTGGCATAGTCTTCATCGTCGATAGGCACCGAGGAGGTGAGTATCGGGTGCCCGAGAGCCTCAATCAACGCTTGGCACACTTCGTTTTCGGGGATTCGGATGCCCACGGTTTTACGCCCCTTGAAGGCTTTGGGAAGCCGGCTGAGAGCGGGGAGGATGAACGTGAACGGTCCCGGCACATTGGCACGCATCAGACGGAAAATATCGTTGGAAATGCGAGCATACTCGGCAGCCATAGCGATGTCGGCGCAGATGATCGAGAGCGATGTCTTGTCGGTCTTCTCCTTCTTTATGTCGCAGATGCGCTGGATGGCTGAGTTTTGCAAGGCATCACACCCGAAAGCATACACAGTGTCGGTGGGATAGATGATGATTTCACCATCGGTCATTGCCTTCACTGCTGCGGCTATGTGCTTGTCGTTTATGGTATTACAAAGGTTTAGAATGTTCATGGTTTGACAACATATTGTGTGATTTGAGTTGCGGAAGCGTATTTGCGGAGCAGAGAGATGGTCCATTCCATCATCTCCTCGAGTGGCATTTCGGGAGCAAATGCATTGATATTCACATGAATGGCGGTTGTCGAAAGCCCCATTTTGGTGCGCTCTTCGTCGCTTGTCGGTGTGCCGATGCCACCCACGGCATCGCGATACACCGGAAGCCCTTCGATATTGAGCAGCCCTCGACCGATGCCTTCAAATTTCTCGCCGGCTTGCCCCACACCGAGAGTGAGAGAGTCGCCCACAATCTTGTCGGCATCGAAACCGCCGATTGCGTATCCGCTGTGCATCGACGCGAGGTTGATGAGGTCAACGAGAGTGTCGATGTGGTAAAGCTCCATCCCTTTGATAATGCGGCGGCAGAGAGCCTCGCTCGACACGCGGTATCTGTTGGGGTCCTTCCCAAGCGCGCGGTAAAGTTTGCGAGTGGCGTAAATAGCGGGGCGGCGGTTGATTTCGAGCAGTTGGTAAGTGGCTCTGAGGCGTTCGCCTTCGGCGTGGATTTCCTCCCAAAGCTCGTTGCTCGAGGTGGTGTTCACCACATTTGCTCTAATCACTCCGATTTGCATCTCGGGGCAAATTTCTTTGATTTTATCTTCGATAAAAATTTCCATATCAATCCTTTCAAAGTCGATTGCAAAGATAATGCTTTTTTGTTGAGAAACATAAAGAAAAACTAATTTAGATAGCGGCGCCAAAATATTTTATTAACTTTGCAAAGTTATATGATGTCAATAGGATAGGTTATCCACAAAATCGGATACTTGATAAAGATAGAAAACCATGGGTGATTTTTACCGAACAATAAAGGCGCCGTCGGAGGGGCTGTACAAGGAGAAAATGAGCAAATTTATCTCCTTCGCAGTGCCTGTGCAGACCGGCGAGGAGGCAAAAGAAGTGGTTAAGCGCTATCAAAAGGAATATTACGATGCTCGCCATGTGTGCTGGGCGTATATGATAGGGGCTGCTCGCACGGAGTTTATGTCGAATGACAACGGTGAGCCTTCGGGTACCGCGGGGAAGCCTATTCTCGGGCAGATAAATTCGTTTGAACTCACTAATATCGTGATAGTTGTGGTGAGGTACTTCGGAGGTATAAAACTGGGCACGTCAGGACTGATTGTGGCATACCGGGAGGCTGCAGCCGAGGCTATCCGAGCAGCCGAGATTATCGAGTGCCACGAGGAGGCTACGGTGTCGTTTACATTTCCCTATCTTGCGATGAACGATGTGATGCGCGAGATAAAACGGGATAATCTGCGAATTTTGGAGCAGGTTTTCGACAATGTGTGCACAATGACGGTGTCGATAAGGCGCGATGAGGCGGCGGGATTTGCTTCCCGCATTTCGGAAATCGACGGCACGTCGGTGTTAGAGTAAATCTATAATTTCGTTTAGCGAAGAGACTGTGGCTGTGGCAACATTCTCCTCCACTTGCACTCCCTTGCGGTTGAAGAATATTGTGCGCCAACCCATGCGGTGCGCGCCTAGGATGTCGGCATCGTAGTTGTCGCCAATCATAACAATCTCTTCGGGAGCGCAGGCGCAGCGTTGCATGGCACATTCAAAAATTCCGGGCAGAGGCTTGGTGATGCCCACCTCGTCGCTCAGCACCATGATTTTGATGTAATTATCGATGCCTCCCGAGCGGAGTTTGCGCGCTTGAATGCCGATGAATCCGTTGCTGAGCGCGCCCACGAGATAGCGATGAGAGAGGTGCTCCAAAAGCGCGTCGGCTCCGGGAACGATAATCGAGCGATTGGCAAGATTGTCGAGATACCAGTCGTTCATCTCGCTGCCGATAGAGGTGTCGTGCCAACCAATCCGCTCAAGGGCATATCGGAATCGTTCTGCCACAAGAAAGTCTTTTTCGATTTTGCCGTAGTGGTATAAGTCCCATAATTCGGTGTTTTTCTGCTTGTATTCTTCTACAAATCGGTCTCGAAGACCGGCGTCACCCACGAAATGGTCGTAGGTCTCGAGCAAGGCGAGCGGGGAATTGGCAGAGAAGTCCCACAATGTGTCGTCGATATCGACAAATACTGTTTTTATGTTGTTGAAAGCGTTGAGCATAAGGGAGATGAATTAAAATTGGTCGATGCGCCACCATTTGTAGCTGATATTGTTGTCGTAAGTGTCGGTTTCCTCGCGGCGCTTGATGAAACGCACACATTTAATAGTAACCGGAAGGGCTACAACCTCGTAGATTGTCTTGAGGAGAGCCTGAGTCCAGATTAGCGACAAAATCGTGCTAATAGGGAGAATACCGAGGAAGGCGATAGGGAAGAAAATCACCGAATCGACACTCTCGCCAAAGAGAGTCGAAACCACAGCGCGGAGTGAAAACATCCGCCCTTCGCATTTCACCTTCATGCGGCTCATGACGTATGCATTGACCATCGAACCGCAAATGAATGCTATGAAACTGCCGGTGAGGATTCGCCATGTGTTGCCAAACACTGCATCCACCGCCTCCTGCCCGGTCCAAGAGGGGTCGGGTGGCATCACGATGCAGAGTTGCAGGAACATTACGAATATGAAATTCATGAGAAATCCGAGCCAAATCACCAGGCGCGCCTTGCGAAACCCATACACCTCGACAATGCAGTCGTTGATAATGTAGGAAACCGGAAACACGAGCAGCCCGGCAGTGAAAGTAAACCATCCCACCTTCACCACTTTCACCTCGAGGAGATTGGCGAGGATGAGGAAAACACAGAACAAAACTGTGAGCAACAGAAAAATTGTTGTGAAACTACGCTTCATGAAAATAAAATTTTCACAAAAATACAACATAATCGCGAGATAGAAAAATCGGCGACAGCAAAAGCCCTCTATATAATAAGGAGTGAAAACGGCAAATATTGATGATTGGAAGCACGGTGATATGCATTGATAAAATGAAAAGCATAAAAAAAACGGCAAAAAAAGTTGTTATATGGCTGATAATTAAAAAAAAATTCCGATATTTGCACTTGAATTTTTTAGGGAGGATTTCGGACAACGAAATTCGCTCAAAAAAATGTCGCAAAAATTGAATAATAATAACAAATATCAATAAAGACAATAACATCATGACTAAAGCAGACATCGTAAATGAAATTGCCAAATCAACAGGGTTTGACAAGTCGCAAGTTCTCGAAACTTTGGAATTATTTATGGAAATTGTAAAAGATTCTTTGAGCAACGACAAGAATGTATATCTCCGTGGTTTCGGTAGTTTCATTGTAAAAACTCGTTCACAAAAAACAGCCCGCAACATTTCACAGGGCACAACTATCATAATCCCTGAGCACAAAATCCCGGCATTCAAGCCCGCCAAAGTGTTTATGGAAGAAGTGAAAAAATAAATTATTTCTAACTATAAAATTTTAAGACAATGCCAAGCGGAAAGAAAAGAAAAGGCCACAAGATGGCTACGCACAAGCGCAAAAAAAGACTCAGAAAGAATCGTCATAAGAAGAAATAATCTTATAAGCATCTGAGAAAATTACCAAAAACAAGAACAAACCGATTTGTGAGCATTGAAACGTGTCGAACATATATCGAGTTTGTTCTTTGTACATTATAAGGGTGTGGCTCATACCCGATATGTGCCACCTCGTGAATAAATCTCCCAATGGGCGTTGCATTGCATTACGCGAAGGCAGACGCGAGTCAACCCGACATCGCCCATCTTTTTTATTATTCTCTCAATGAGAAGTGAACTTATTGTAGATATCAAGTCAGAAGAAATAGCGATAGCGCTTGTTGAAGACAACAGGCTGGTGTCGCTGCAGAAAGAGTCGCGCGACGCATCCTACGCCGTGGGCAATATCTACCTCGCCAAGGTGAAAAAACTTATGCCGGGGTTGAATGCCGCCTTTGTGAATGTGGGATACGACAAAGATGCTTTCTTGCACTACTTAGACTTAGGTTCTCAGTTCAGCACCTATTCCGAATTTGTAAACTCTGCGCTCGAAGACAAAAAGAAATTGCCGAGTGTGAGCAAATTTACAGCAAAGCCCGACATCGACAAACGTGGCACAATTGCTCAAGTGCTCACCCAGGGACAGCATCTGCTGGTGCAGATTGCAAAAGAGCCGATTTCCTCCAAGGGTCCGCGTCTCACCACCGAAATCTCATTCACAGGGCGTTACCTTGTGCTAATTCCCTTCAACGACAAAATCTCGGTGTCGCAAAAAATCAAGTCAACCGAGGAGAAACTAAGGTTGAAGCAACTTATCGGAAGTATCAAGCCCAAAAATTTCGGCGTGATTGTGCGCACATCTGCCGAAGGAAAGCGAGTGGCGGAATTGAACAGCGAACTCAAGACATTGATGAAATGCTGGGAAGACGCTGTAACAAAGGCACAACGCTCCGATGCCCCCGCCCTTGTATATGAAGAAGACAGCAGGGCTTTGAGTGTGATACGCGATATCTTCAGTCCTTCATTTGAAAACATTTATGTCAACGATGCAGAGATGTATCAGCAGATTTTCAACTATGTGAGCCTTATCGCTCCCGAGCGTAAGGAGATAGTGAAACTGTATGACAAAGATGAGCCGATTTTCGACCATTTCAACATCACTCGACAGATTAAGTCATCGTTTGGCAAAACCGTGTCGTTCAAGAGTGGCGCCTACATTATTGTAGAAAGCACAGAGGCGCTTCATGTTATCGACGTCAACTCGGGCAACCGCTCCAAGAGTGATGCCAACCAGGAGAGCAATGCCCTTGAGGTGAACCTTCGTGCCGCCGATGAGATTGCACGCCAATTGAGGCTTCGCGACCTGGGTGGTATCATCGTAATCGACTTCATCGACATGGCGCAAGCCGAGCATCGCCAGGCTCTCTACGACCACATGCGCGAGGTGATGAGCAACGACCGCGCTCGCCACAACATCTTGCCACTGTCGAAATTCGGATTGATGCAGATTACCCGCCAACGTGTGCGCCCTGCACTCGACATCGTCACCTCAGAGGCGTGTCCGTCGTGCTACGGAAAGGGGGAGGTGCAATCGTCGCTCCTCTTTACCGACCGATTGCGCGAGAAGTTGGAATATTGCGTCAACCACCTCAAGATTAACAACTTTATTATGTATGTGCATCCATTTGTCGATGCCTACATCAAAAAAGGACTGATATCGGAATACCGTCGCTGGAAAATGCAAATTGGCGGCAAATTTAAAGTGCTGCCCGACCAGTCGCTCGCTTATCTCGAATACAAAGTGTTCGACCGCGATAAAAACGAAATAGATTTGAAGGAGGAGAAAGACACCAACAGTTCTTCTTCAAAGAAAGAATCGAAGTCTAAGGCAAACAACGAAGATTGACCACTTCCGCTTTGCCGGAACCATAATATAAGCCACGCATCGCTGCCTCGATGCGTGGCTTTTTGGTTGTGATTGAATTTTTGTGAGGTTATTTGTGAGCCTCAACCCAGCGGCGAGCGTTTACAAATGCTTCTACCCAAGGGGTAATCTCGTCGTTTCTGTCGGCGGGATAGAAACCGCATTGCCATGGGAAGATGGCACGCTCAAGGTGGGGCATCATTGCCAAATGGCGGCCATCTTTCGATGCCACACCGGCAATAGCGCCTTGCGAGCCGTTGGGGTTGGCGGGATATGCGTCATAGGCATAGCGCAATGCGATGTTGTATTCGCTTTCGTCGTATGGCAACGAGAATTTGCCTTCGCCGTGTGCCACCCAGATGCCGAGGCGCGAGCCGGAAAGCGAGTGGAGCATCACGGTATCGTTCTCGGGGATGACAACCGAGAGGAATTGGCTCTCGAATTTGTGCGAATTGTTGTGCAGCATCTTGATATGCTCCTGCTTATCAGAGTCGATAAGGTGAAGTTCCTGCATGAGCTGGCATCCGTTGCACACACCAAGACTCAGAGTGTCGGGACGGCTGTAGTAGCGCTCGAGAGTGGCTTTGGCTGTGTCGTTCCACACAAAACCGCTTGCCCAACCCTTAGCGGAACCGAGTACATCGGAATTGGAGAAACCGCCGACAAACACGAGCATGTTGATGTCGTCGAGTGTCTCTTTGCCGCTCATAAGGTCGGTCATGTGCACATCCTTTACGTCAAATCCTGCAAGGAAAAGCGAGTAAGCCATCTCGCGGTCGCCGTTTACACCTTTTTCACGAATAATCGCTGCTTTAACGCCCGAGCGCGAGTTGCGGCGCGATGCGATGCCGAGCGATGAAAGTGAGCCGGCAAAGGTGGCGGGGAACTGATAGCGGATGGGTTGCTCCTTGTAGTTTTTGTAGCGCTGGAGAGCACATTCTTCACCGCTTTGTTTGCGGTCGAGCAGATAGGAGGAGCGGAACCACACATCTCGAAGCGAATCGATGTCGAATGTGGTGCTGAAATCACCGTTTGCCACTTTGATTGTGCGTTCTGCCGATGGGGCACCGATGCGGTAGGCGGCAATGCCGTTGCTTGTCATCGAGGCTTCAAACGATGCTATGTCGGCTGCGGCAATTTGGAGCACTACTGCCGGCGACTCGTTGAAGAGCAGGCGAGTGGTGTCGCTGCAACCGAGGGAGTCGAGCGAGATGTCGAGGCCGCCGTCCACGTTGGCAAAATTCATTTCAAGGAGAGTGGTTATGAGACCACCTGCCGAAATGTCGTGCATTGCGAGCACTTTGCCTTCGGCAACAAGACCTTGAATTGTGTCGAATGTTTTCTTGAAGTATTCGGGGCTGTCAACTGTAGGCACTTTGGCACCGATGCGGTTGAGAGTTTGGAATAAAGCCGAGCCACCGAGGTTCATATTGTCGCAAGTGAAACGCACGAGGTAGATGGCGCTGTCGGTGTGTCGAATCACCGGCGAAACCACCTTCTTGATGTCGCTCACCTCGCCTGCAGCCGAGATGATAACCGTTCCGGGTGCGAGCACTTTCTTATCGCCATATTTTTGTGTCATCGAGAGACTGTCCTTGCCTGTGGGGATGTTGATTCCGAGTGCGCAGGCAAAATCGCTACAACTCTTCACCGCGCGGTAGAGTGCTGCGTCTTCACCTTCGTTGCGGCAGGGCCACATCCAGTTGGCGCTGAGCGATATGCTCTTGAGCCCTTGGGCGAGAGGCGCTCCCACGATGTTGGTGAGAGATTCTGCAATCGCGAGCACCGAACCGTTTCCGGCATCGGCGAGAGCGGCTTGAGGAGCATGTCCAATCGAGGTGGCGATACCTGCTTTCCCTTGGTAGTCGAGAGCAACCACACCGCAGTCGCTGAGCGGCAATTGAATCTCGCCCTGGCATTGCTGGCGAGCCACCTTACCTGTGATAGAGCGGTCCACCTTGTTGGTGAGCCAGTCTTTACAAGCTACAGCCTCGATTTGCAATACATTATTAATATATTCCTGAATATTTTCGTCGCTATATTCGGCGTCGGAATAGGAGCGTTCCACGGTTTTATCCACCATTACGGTTTTGGGCGAATTGCCAAACATGTCAGCCATTTCGAGGTCGATAGGCTTAACGCCATCGGGTTGCTCAAACACAAATCGGTGGTCGCCGGTGGTTTCACCCACAACATAGAATGGCGCACGCTCACGGTTGGCGATTTGTCTCACCCAATCGATGTCTTTTTCTTCCATGACCATACCCATGCGCTCTTGCGACTCGTTGCCCACAATTTCCTTGGAAGAAAGGGTGGGGTCGCCAATAGGAAGTGCCCCCATCTCTATTTTGCCGCCGGTTTCCTCAACGAGTTCGGAAAGGGCGTTGAGGTGTCCGCCTGCGCCGTGGTCGTGGATAGAGACAATCGGGTTGTGTTCGCTTTCGCTCATGGCGCGAATCACATTTGCAACCCGTTTCTGCATTTCGGGGTTGGCGCGCTGCACGGCATTAAGCTCTATGCTGTTGTCGTATTGCCCGGTGTTCACCGACGACACAGCGCCGCCACCCATACCGATGCGGTAGTTGTCGCCGCCCATGAGCACCACTTTCTGCCCCGGCTCCGGAGTGCCTTTGATGGCATCGCGGCGTGCTGCGTATCCTACACCGCCGGCGAGCATAATCACCTTGTCATAGCCATATTGCATTCCGTTTTCTTCGTGCTCGAAAGTGAGGAGTGAGCCGCAGATGAGCGGTTGTCCAAACTTGTTGCCGAAATCGGATGCGCCATTGGAAGCCTTGATGAGGATTTGCTCGGGAGTTTGATAGAGCCAGTCGCGTGGCGGCATGGTGCACATTTCCCATTTGCGCTCCACAGCAGTGCGGGGATATGATGTCATATACACGGCAGTGCCGGCGATAGGAAGACTTGCTGTTCCTCCGCCGAGGCGGTCGCGAATCTCGCCACCCGAACCTGTAGCCGCGCCATTGAACGGCTCGACGGTTGTGGGGAAGTTGTGTGTTTCGGCTTTAAGCGAAATTACGGTCTCAATGTCGCGAGTCTCGAAGTAATCTGCCTTTTCGGGGTTGATGGGTGCAAATTGCTCCACAGTGGGGCCCTCGACAAATGCCACATTGTCCTTGTATGCCGATACAAGGCTATTCGGATTTTCTTGAGAAGTTTTCTTGATTAATTTGAAGAGCGAGAGCGGCTTTTCTTCGCCATCGATAACGAAAGTGCCGTTGAAGATTTTGTGGCGGCAGTGTTCCGAGTTCACCTGCGAGAATCCAAACACCTCGCTGTCGGTGAGCGGACGCCCGAGTTTGTCGCTCAACTGCTTGAGATAGGTAATTTCATCGGGATTAAGGGCGAGACCCTCGGAGATGTTGTATTTTTCGATATCCTCGATATAAACGATAGGGTCGGGAGTTTTGGTGATTTTGAACACATCCTGATTGAGAGTGTGATAAACGCGCTGGAGCATCTTGTCATAAGTCGGGTTGTCGCAATCCATGGCAGTGAACTCCTCGATTCGAGAGATTCCGCTGAGCTCCATGTTTTGAGTAATCTCAACAGCGTTTGTGCTCCAAGGAGTAATCATCTCGCGCCTAGGTCCGACAAATGTGCCGGTAACTTCCTTGGCTTCGAGGTGCTTAGCCCCGCTGAACAGCCATTCGAGTTTCTGTATTTCCTTTTCCGAAAGAGAATGGTCGATTTCTACCGCGTAAACCGTAGTATCGCCCGATTTGAAAAAATCTATCATAATAAGTATTCCATTGGTTATAAAAAATGTGCCAAAAGATAACACGATGCAAAATTAATAATTTAATCGGAGACACTAAAATGCAACGCAAGTAAAATGTCGTTATGATAAATAAAAGTTGCATTTTGAGCCGCTGTTTTGTATCTTTGCAACAAAAATGATATGGCAAAAACGGAATATATAGCGAAAAATAGGCAGTGGCTCGAGGCGAAGTCGAAAGAGCCGGGGGT
Organism: Bacteroidales bacterium; assembly: GCA_004557195.1. Lineage (GTDB taxonomy): Bacteria > Bacteroidota > Bacteroidia > Bacteroidales > Muribaculaceae > W0P31-042. Next base: position 14,024 of record SFER01000014.1, read on the forward strand.
TAAAGCTCTCGACAAGGGAATTTATTACAAGGTGCTTGCGAGCGGCAAGCCCGATGCCATAAAGCCGGGGCGCAATAGTGTAGTGGTGGTGCATTACACCGGGTGGACGATAAACGGGAAGAAATTCGACTCTTCGCGTGGTGGCACAGCGCCGGCGATGCGTCTTCGCGAGCTCATCCAGGGGTGGATTATCGCTCTGCAACAGATGAAGGTTGGGGATAAGTGGGAGATTTACCTCCCTGCCGAGATGGGCTATGGAAAGTTTTCTCAACCGGGCATTCCGGGTGGTTCTACGCTCATTTTCGAGGTGGAACTGCTCGGCGTGGGCTGATGATTCTCTCTTGCATTACTGCCTTGTAAGAAATTTTTAACACAAAAATCGAATTTTTGTGCATATAAATTATGTGCGATTTTTTGCATTTAAGCCTAAAAATGGCTAACTTTGCACCTTATTAAGAAAACACGTAATCCCGGCGCACGCAGATGGTGCGTGATATGACTGTTCTTTTTGCGTAAATGGCGATGAATGAATAGATTGACCGGCGATGACGCAAAGTATTTCTCAAAAAAAGGAACAAACAAAACGTAATAATCTAAAAACATTTACAAGATGAGTAAAGAAAAGAAATTCTTGACTTGTGATGGAAACCAAGCTGCCGCTCACATCAGTTATATGTTTAGTGAGGTGGCTGCTATCTACCCTATCACACCTTCTTCGACAATGGCGGAATATGTTGACGAATGGGCTGCTGCCGGACGTAAAAACATATTTGGCGAAACAGTGTTGGTACAGGAAATGCAATCTGAGGCAGGTGCTGCCGGTGCCGTACACGGTTCTCTCCAAGCCGGTGCATTGACAACCACCTACACAGCATCTCAAGGCTTGTTGTTGATGATCCCCAACATGTACAAGATTGCCGGTGAATTCCTTCCCTGCGTGTTCCACGTTTCTGCTCGTACATTGGCTTCTCATGCACTTTGTATCTTTGGCGACCACCAAGACGTGATGTCCACTCGCCAAACCGGTTTTGCAATGCTTGCAGAAGGCTCTGTTCAAGAAGTAATGGATTTGGCTGGTGTGGCACACCTCTCTACTATTAAATCTCGCGTTCCATTCATCAATTTCTTCGACGGATTCCGCACATCTCACGAAATCCAGAAGATTGAGCAACTCGATGCCGAAGACCTCGAACCGCTTTTGGACCGTGAGGCTCTTGCCGAATTCCGCGCACGCGCTTTGAACCCCGAGAAACCGGTGGCTCGCGGTATGGCAGAAAACCCCGATGTATTCTTCCAGCACCGTGAAGCAAGCAACAAATATTACGAGGCTGTTCCCGAGATTGTTGAGCACTACATGCACGAAATCAACAAAATCACTGGACGCAACTATCAATTGTTCAACTACTATGGTGCCGAAGATGCCGACCGCGTTATCATCGCTATCGGTTCAATCACTGAGGCTGCCAAAGAGGCTATCGACTATCTCATGGAGAAAGGCGAGAAAGTGGGTATCGTGAGCGTTCACCTCTATCGTCCGTTCTCTGCTAAGCACTTCCTTGCTGCTGTTCCTAAGACTGCAAAACGCATCGCAGTGCTCGACCGCACAAAAGAGCCCGGCTCGAATGGCGAGCCTCTCTATCTCGATGTGAAAGACTGCTTCTATGGCATGGAGAATGCTCCGCTCATCGTTGGCGGTCGCTATGGTCTCGGTTCTAAAGACACCACACCTGCACAGGTGATGACAGTGTTTGAAAACCTCGCCCTCCCCACTCCAAAAGACCACTTCACTATCGGTATCGTTGACGATGTTACATTCACTTCTCTTCCACAGAAAGAAGAAATCGCTCTCGGTGGCAAGGGTATGTTCCAAGCCAAATTCTACGGTCTTGGCGCTGATGGTACAGTGGGTGCCAACAAAAACTCAGTTAAGATTATCGGTGATAACACCAACAAATATTGCCAAGCATATTTTTCCTACGACTCGAAGAAGTCGGGCGGTTTCACCTGCTCTCACCTTCGTTTCGGCGACGAGCCTATCCGCTCAACCTACTTGGTAAACACCCCTAACTTCGTTGCTTGCCACGTTCAAGCCTACCTCCACATGTATGACGTAACTCGCGGTTTGCAAGATGGTGGTACATTCCTCTTGAACACTATTTGGGAAGGCGAAGAACTTGCCAAGAACCTCCCTGTTAAAGTGAAGAAATATCTTGCAAAGCACAACGTAACCCTTTATTATATCAACGCCACCAAGATTGCTCAAGAAATCGGTCTCGGCAACCGCACCAACACAATCCTTCAATCGGCATTCTTCCGCATCACCGAAGTGATTCCTGTTGACCTCGCTGTTGAGCAGATGAAGAAATTCATCGTTAAGTCTTATGGCAAGAAGGGTGAGGATGTTGTGAACAAGAACTTCGCTGCCGTTGACCGCGGTGGTGAATATAAGACACTCGCTGTTGATCCCGCTTGGGCTAACCTTGAGGATGAGGCTGCAGTGGCACACCACTATCCCGAATTTATCCACAATGTTGTTGAGCCTATCAACAAACAAGACGGCGACCTCCTTCCTGTATCAACATTCAAAGAGAATGCCGATGGCACATGGCAAGCAGGCACAGCAAAATATGAGAAACGCGGTGTTGCTGCATTTGTTCCCGAATGGAATCCCGAATTCTGTATCCAATGTAACAAGTGCGACTACGTTTGTCCTCACGCTGCTATCCGTCCGTTCCTCCTCGATGCCAATGAACTCGCAGGCTCTCCCTACGCCGAAGAAGCTACTCTCAAGGCTGTGGGCAAAGCATTCGATGGCATGAAGTTTGTTCAATCTGTCGATGTCCTCGACTGTCTCGGTTGCGGCAACTGTGTTGACGTATGCCCCGGCAAGCAAGGCAATAAGGCTTTGACAATGAAACCGCTCGAGACTCAACTCGACGCTCAAAAATATTGGGACTACTGCATCGACAATGTGGCTTCCAAGCAGAACCTCATCGACATCAAGGCAAATGTGAAGAACTCGCAGTTTGCTACTCCGTTGTTTGAGTTCTCAGGCGCTTGCTCGGGTTGCGGTGAGACTCCTTATGTTAAACTCATCACTCAACTCTTTGGCGACCGTCAGATGGTGGCAAACGCAACAGGTTGTAGCTCTATCTACTCCGGTTCTGTTCCATCAACTCCCTACACCACCAACGAGAAAGGTCAAGGTCCTGCATGGGCAAACTCATTGTTTGAAGACTTCTGCGAATTTGGTATGGGTATGGTTCTCGCCAACGAGAAGATGCGTGCCCGCCTCGAGGCTCTCGTAAACGAGGCAATCGCAGGCGAACACACACCCGCAGAATTCAAGGCAGCATGTGAAGAATGGCTCGCAGGCAAAGACAACGCCGAGGCAAGCCGCGCTGCAGCCGACAAACTCGTGCCTATGATTGAAAAAGGCAAAGCAGAAGGCTGTCCTGTATGTTCCAAACTTGCTGAGTTGAGTCACTATCTCGTTAAACGCTCGCAATGGATTATCGGTGGCGACGGTGCTTCCTACGATATCGGCTTCGGCGGTCTCGACCACGTGCTCGCATCGGGCAAGAATGTCAACATCCTTGTTCTCGACACCGAGGTTTACTCCAACACCGGTGGTCAGGCTTCTAAGGCAACTCCTCTTGGTGCAATCGCTAAATTTGCCGCATCAGGTAAGCGCATCCGCAAAAAAGACCTCGGTCTTATCGCTTCTACCTATGGCTATGTATATGCCGCTCAAGTGGCTATGGGTGCCGACAACGCTCAAACCCTCAAGGCAATTCGCGAGGCTGAGGCTTACGATGGCCCGTCAATCATCATCGCCTACGCTCCGTGTATCAACCACGGCTTGAAAGCAGGTATGGGCAAGGCTCAACAAGAAGAGGCAAATGCTGTGGCTTGCGGCTACTGGCACCTCTGGCGCTACAACCCAACTCTCGAGGCTGAAGGCAAGAACCCATTCACTCTCGATAGCAAAGAGCCTAATTGGGACAACTTCGAGGCATTCCTCAAGGGCGAAGTTCGCTATGCATCGGTAATGAAGCAATATCCTGCCGAGGCTGAACAACTCTTCCAGGCTGCCAAGGAGAACGCACAATGGCGCTACAACAACTATCGCCGTCTTGCGCGTCAGCAATGGGGTCAAGACCCCGACCAAGAGTAATAATGTAACGACACATTATTATATATAGGAAAACGCACCTCTCCGGGGGTGCGTTTTTCATGTTTTTTGCCACACCTTTTTGTTTTTCAATCGCTTTGCATTAACTTTGCAGAATAATTGATATAAACACAAATTCACAATGCAGAAACCGTCAATCCCAAAAGGTACGCGCGACTTCTCTCCCGAAGAGATGGCGAAACGCAACTACATTTTCAACACAATAAAAGAGACATTCCTCCTTTACGGATTCAGCCAGATTGAGACTCCGGCGCTTGAAAACCTTTCCACACTCATGGGCAAGTATGGCGATGAGGGGGACAAACTCCTCTTCAAGGTGCTCAATAGCGGAGATTTCTTGAAAAATGCCACCGATGAGCAGCTCCTTGAGCGTAACTGCCCCCGACTCACCAACGCGCTGTGTGAGAAAGGGCTTAGATACGACCTCACCGTGCCGTTTGCGCGCTACGTGGTGCAACACCGCAACGAATTGCAATTCCCGTTCAAGCGTTATCAAATTCAACCGGTGTGGCGTGCCGACCGACCGCAGAAGGGACGCTACCGCGAATTCTATCAGTGCGATGCCGATGTGGTGGGCAGCGATTCGCTCCTCAACGAGGTGGAACTCATATCGCTTATCGACACCGTTTTCAAGAAATTCGGTGTGAGAATCGTTATTAAACTCAATAACCGCAAGATTTTGAGCGGTATAGCCGAAGTGATTGGCGCACCCGACAAGATTATTGATATCACTGTTGCTATCGACAAAATCGACAAAATCGGTATCGAAAACGTGAATGCCGAACTTGCCGAGAAGGGAATCTCGCAAGAGGCAATCGAGACACTTCGCCCGCTCCTCACAATGTCGGGGACAAATAGCGAGAAACTCGACACTTTGCGCTCGCTGCTTGCATCGTCGGAAATCGGACTGAAAGGTATCGAGGAACTTGAGTTTGTAATCGCTCATGTAGGTGCTATCGGCATCCATTCTACGCTCGAACTCGATGTTTCGCTCGCTCGAGGTTTGAACTACTACACCGGGTCTATACTCGAAGTTAAGGCTTGCGATGTGCAAATTGGTAGTATCACCGGCGGCGGTCGTTACGACAACCTCACCGGGGTGTTTGGCATGGATGGCGTGAGTGGCGTGGGAATCTCCTTCGGTGCCGACCGCATTTTCGATGTGCTCAACACATTGAATCTCTATCCCGCCGACGCAATCACCACCACAAAAGTGATGTTCTGCAATTTCGGCGATAGCGAAAGCACTCATTGCCTTTCGTTGATAAAGCAACTTCGTGAGTCTGGCATCTCTGCCGAGATTTATCCCGACAGTGCCAAGATGAAAAAGCAGATTAGTTTTGCCGACACCAAAAACATCCCCTACGTGGCAATAGTGGGCGAAAGCGAGATTGCCGAGGGGAAAATCGCTCTTAAGCATCTTGCAACCGGTGTTCAGCAGAAACTCACCATCGATGAACTCATCGCAGAATTAAAGAAATAATATTCTCCAATCCCAAAATACGAGCCACATCCACACGGGTGTGGCTTTTTTCTGCCCAAACCGTCGCAAAATGTCGCAATTTTTGCGACATTTCCCCAAATTATTTGCCGATTCGACAATATTTGCTTATTTTTGTCGCAAAATATGCGACGATATTCGCTGCTTATTGTCTAACTTAATATAGGGAAAGCGTTATGTGCATACATGAAAGAGAAAATTGGACACAATTTCGTTGGGATAATTCTCGTGTGTCGCTTCTTTTGGAGCAGGTGTGCCGCAAGCAAGGGATGCTTTATGGCAGATTAGGCTCTCTCGGCTTTGACAGCAAGTTGCGGGCAATGGCAGAGAATATGACCTATGATGTGGTCTATTCGTCGGAGATAGAAGGTGTGCGCATGAATATCGATGAGGTACGCTCTTCTATTGCACATAGATTGGGGATAGAGAATGTAAAATACACAGCGCCATCGCATTATATCGATTCTGTTGTGGGGGCAATGCTCGATGCCGTGCAACATTACGACCAATACCTTACTAAGGATAAACTCTGTGCCTGGCAAGCTGCTTTCTTCCCTTCCGGCTTAAGCGATGGTGCCCGGATTGAGGTTGGCAAATATCGGACAAATGAGGAGCACATAGTAAGTGGAATGTTTGGGCGTGAGAAGATTCATTACATCGCTCCTTCGCCTGAGCGTGTAGAGGAGGAGATGCGGCAGTTCCTCGACTGGTTCAATAGCAATGAATCTGAGAGCTACGTTATCCGTTCAGCCGTTGCGCATTTTCGATTTGTAAGTATTCACCCGTTTGAGGATGGTAACGGACGTATTGCCCGACTGATGGTGAACTTTATATTGATGCGACATGACTATCCTATGATAGTGGTAAGGAGCCGCAAGAAGAGTGAATATCTGGAGGCTCTGCATCAGGCAGATATGGAAGTGGGACCTGTGCCTGCTGATGGGGCTCATGCTGAGATTAAGGACATCAGGCCTTTTATGAAGTACTTTAATGAGTTGGTGGCTACGGAGGTGTATAACGATGTGCTGTTTGTGAGTGAGAAGGATGAGAACGTGTGGTGGTATGACGGGGAACGGATTGCTTTCCGTACGCCGAACTACACAAAGATACTGAACGCCATGCGCACGCTGCCTATGCTGACGCTGGCGGACATGATGGAAGAAACGGGCATTAGCATGGCAGCCATACAGAAACTGCTGGACAGGCTGATTGAGAAGAAGTATGTGGAGCGGGGCGAGAAGAATGGCAGCTGGCGGGTGTTTGTGACGCAGTAGAGAAATTAGAAATGGACACTAGTGATTGCAAATAATATGGCGGCAGTATTTGATAGATGGAATCATGCTTTGGCTCATTCGGGGCCATACCTTGTATATAGACAGTATTATTCGGAGTTTATTCGGAGTTGAACCGATTTTACTGGGCATCGCACTCTGGTCATAAGATTACTTATACAGAGATGACCAATAAGGGGTATACATGGGACTCGAACCCTGATGCTGTCCTTGGTCTGCCTGCTCATAATCATAGTTTTCCGACTCTTCGTGATTGGGCTACGGCCTACGACCAGCTACAGGTGTGGACGAGGCTGAATGTGGTAATATCGCTCGCCTCCATCCTTGAAACATTTATTGATTCCGTCTGTGGGCTGGCCATTGAATCGAATCCTGGAGTGTTGATCAATGCGAGTAAGAGTTTGGACGGCGTTAGTCTGCTAAAGACGAAAAGACTGGAACGCGAAGTAATTGAAAACGCAATAGAGGATATAGCCTTCAGCCATCCTGCGCCTCAAACCGCGTTGTAGCCTCTTCGCAGCGAGAATGTATCCACGTTACAAAAACGAAATCTGTAGACATGGCACCGGGAG
>SFER01000189.1 GCA_004557195.1 Bacteroidales bacterium
TATCATTTCATCGAAGAATAACCTATCGATGATTGACGGTAAATTCTTCAAACGGACACTCAAACAAAAACTCAAAAAGGACTGCGAAACTATTCTGCAAATGATTAAACTTTGCGGAAATTGGATTCCTAAGACCGACCCAAAACTCAACGAGCTGCAAAAGCTGCTTTGTGAAACTCACAAAGGCGAAAAGGTTGTGGTCTTTACGCAGTATTCCGATACCGCCAACTACATTTATCGCCAACTCGGCAAACGTGGCGTTCAGCAAATCGCAGTCGTGACAGGTTGCTCTGATAATCCCACCGCTATTGTCGAGAAATTCTCGCCAGTAAGCAACGATAAACCAAATATGCCTACCGATGAGCAATATCGCATCGTCATTGCTACCGATGTGCTTTCTGAAGGTCAAAACCTTCAGGACAGCCACCTTATCGTGAACTTTGATTTGCCGTGGGCAATTATCCGACTTATTCAGCGTGCAGGTCGTGTGGACCGTATCGGGCAGAAAGCAAATGAAATCACTTGCTATTCTTTCTTCCCGGCGGAGGGCGTGGAACAAATTATTTCGCTTCGCAAGCGTCTTAACGACCGCATCAACGCCAACGCTAATATCGTCGGCTCTGATGAAGTGTTCTTTGAAGGTAATGAAAAGAACCTCAAAGATATGTTCAACGAAAAAAGCGGTGTCCTCGACGAGGAAGAAGACGGCGACGTTGACCTTTCTTCTCAGGCGTTCCAAATCTGGAAAAATGCCACAGATGCCAACCCGAAGCTCGCTCAAATCATTCCGGCTCTTAGCAATATGATTTACTCGACTAAATCGGTTTCTGAACCTGCAAATGGAGGCGTTATTACTTACGCCAAAACACACAACGATTTCGACGTTCTTACATGGCTCAGTCCGAGCGGTGAGATTATCAGCCAGTCGCAGAAACGCATCTTGCAAACTATGGCTTGCAGTGCCGATACTCCTGCAGCGATGCCTATCGACAATCACCACGAACTCGTAGGTTCTGCTATTCAACGAGTGCAGGAAGAAACCGCCAACACTTCTATCGGCGGCATGCTCGGCAACCGCTTCAGCACTCGTTACCGCATTATCGAACTGCTCGAACATTACTGCGAACGCGACACTGACATCTTCTTCTCTGCCGAGCAGAAAGAAGACCTCAAATATGCTATCGACGACATTTACAACTACCCGTTGCTCGAAACTTCAAAACTCGCTTTGGGACAAATGCTTCGCCGAAATCAAAACAACGATGAGATTGTGGAGTATGTGCTTGAACTTCGCAAGGACGGAAATTTGTGCCGACTCCCTGTTGATGACAACACCCACAAAGACCCATCTATTATTTGTTCTCTCGGACTTCGTTATGATAAATAATTTGCCGTTATGATTAACAAACGCCAATTCTTATCCCATATTTCCGAAGGCTCGTTCCGCGAACTTTTCGTTTCCGAACTTGGTTGGAATCGCTTCCGCGGTCAGGCTCAACTTCCGACAATCACTGTCGATGAAGTAGATTACTGCTTCACGACAATAGCAGAGCGCAACGGCTTTCAAATTCTTACTTGCTCGGTCGATACCATTCCCTCGAATAGCATCTGCAAGAAAATTGACACTAAACTTCGCCGTCAAGCCAACGACTATATTGCCATTTACCAACTTGGCAGCACCGAACATCACCTTTGGGTTGTGCCGGTGAAAGCCAACGAGAAGCGCGACCTCGTGCTCGTGGAATATGAGACAGCCGAAAAGGCTGATTTGCTTTACTCCAAAATCGATGGTTTTTCTTTCAACCTTGGCGAAGATACTACCATCGTTGATCTCCGCTCTAAGGTGCAAGGTGCTTTCGCTGTGAACTCTGAAAAAATCACTAAAGATTTTTATGCCGGGTTCAAGAAAGAACACAAGGCTTTTGCCAAATTCATTTCAGGTATCGACGATGATATTGCTGATAAGGACAATCGAAACAAGCAGTGGTACACCTCCATAATGCTCAATCGACTAATGTTCTGCTACTTTATTCAGAAAAAGGGCTTTTTGAACCTTGATACCGACTATCTGCGCCACAAGCTGCAATGGGTGTGCGGTGAGCAGGGCGAAAACCGCTTTTTTCATTCGTTCTACAAAGGTTTCCTCATGCAGCTTTTCTATGATGGGCTGAATGCCCCGGTGCACGATGCTGAGTTTGAGCGTATTTATGGCAAAATTCCATACCTTAATGGCGGTATGTTCGACCATCATTTTCTTGAGGATAAATACCCCGAAATCGACATCAAGGACGATGCCTTTATCCGCCTTTTTGACTTCTTCGACACTTGGCGTTGGCACCTCGACACTCGCATCACTGCCAGTGGCAAGGACATCAATCCCGATGTGCTTGGCTACATCTTCGAGCAGTATATCAACGACCGTGCGCAAATGGGTGCTTACTACACTAAAGAGGACATAACCGAATACATAGGACGCAACTGCATCTTGCCTTTCCTTTTCGACAAGGTGCGCGAAAAGAATGCCGATGCGTTCAAGCCCGACGGCTTTGTGTGGAGCACGCTTCAGGGCAGCGGCGACCGCTATATCTTCGACGCTGTGAAGCGCGGTAGCGACAGCTTCAATGAAATTCCTGAAGATGTGGGCCGCGGCATCATCACCGAGGCGATGCGCCACGAATATAGCGAAACGCCTGTGGGCGAACTGCCTGCCGACCACATTCCGCTTGCCACGCTCCGCAGCGAGTGGAACAAGCCTACGCCCGAGCCGTGGGCATTGCCTACCGAGATTTGGCGTGAAACTATCGAGCGACTGCAACGCTGCCAAAGCATAAAAGCAAAAATCGCTGCCGGCGAAATTACATCAATCAACGATTTTATCACCTACAACCTCGATATCCGACTTTTTACCACCGACTTACTCGCCTCGGCTGACCGCCTATTCATCAAGCACTTCTACGATGCGCTGCAAAGCGTAACGATTCTCGACCCCACTTGCGGCTCGGGCGCGTTCCTCTTTGCGGCTATGAATATTCTCGAACCGCTCTATGAGGCTTGCATCGAGCGTATGCAGGAGCAGCCTGATTACTTCAAGACGCAACTTGCTGAAATCAGCGATAAGTACCGCTCAAATATTCAATACTTCATCTTTAAGTCGATTATCCTCCGCAACCTCTACGGCGTGGATATTATGGTGGAAGCAACCGAAATTGCCAAACTTCGCCTTTTCTTGAAGATGGTGGCAGTGGTTGACGTTGACCGACGACAGCCAAACCTCGGACTCGACCCTCTCCCGGACATAGACTTCAATATCCGATGCGGTAACACTCTCGTAGGCTATGCCAACGAGGAACAACTCAATCAAGATTTGTCGTTTGCCGGCGACATTTTTCAAGAACTTGCTAATCAGCAATTCAAAGAAGATATTAAGCAGGAAATGGAAAAGGTTGCAACCACGTTTGAACGATTCAAAGAGTTGCAACTCACACAAGACGTTAACCTTGCCGAATTTAAGCAAGCAAAGACGGATTTGCGCTCACGTTTGGCAAATCTCAATCGCTTGCTTAACCACAAGCTATTCCTCTCTACGCACGTCAACGCTTCAGATGATGACATTTTCGCTTCCAAATTATATGCCGATTGGAAAGAATCACATCAGCCATTCCACTGGCTTGCCGAGTTCTATCAAATAATCCATGGCAATGGCGGCTTCGATGTAATCATCGGCAATCCGCCGTATGTGGAATTTCCAAGTAAAGATGTCAATTATACATTTACTTCTCTGATAAGTAAGAATTGTGGGAATTTGTATGGTTGCTGT
>SFER01000190.1 GCA_004557195.1 Bacteroidales bacterium
ACGCTTGTCAAGCCGCTACAGAAGGCGAAGGCATAATTGCCAATTGAAGTAACGGAGTTGGGGATGGAAACGCTTGTCAAGCCGCTACACTCCCCGAATGCCTTATCGCCAATTGAAGTAACGGAATAGGTCGTTCCGGAATAGGTAACAGAAGATGGAATTGTAACTTCTCCGGTGTATTCATTGGCATCTGCATCATACGAACTACCTTTATAAGTAACCGATACAGTGCCTTTACCATTTTCGTTGTAGTAGATGCCATCGACTTCGAAGTCGTGGGCGGAGGCGGTGGTTGCCATCAGCGTCAGCACTGCCGTGAGCACTGCCCGCAGAATTGATTTCTGTTTCATGATTTGTATAGTATTAAGTTTATCATTATAAATTTCAAACTTGCAAATTTCGCATTTGAAGATAACGATAATAACACCTTTTCGAGCCTTGCTATAGCAACCGCCCGGATGGGGCTGTATGTTATAAACGGAAGAAGGCACTCGATGTATGTATCGTGAAAGGCACGGCTGCAACTAGTTGCCGCCGCTTCGCATGCCTTTCAAACACAAAATTAATACGTTATTGCAGCAAAAGCAAATTTTTATCGATAATTTTTGTGTTATTTCGGTGCTTTTCAACAATTTCTTGCAATTTCCGAGAATCGGCATTATATTTGCATATCATAATCGAAATAACATGAAAAGAATCCTAACTATTGCCGCGTCTCTCGCAATTTGCGTGCTCGCTGTGGCTCAAAACTACAAGACAATTTGTGATATCCCCTACACATCCAAGACAGATGAGTATTCTCAAGAACGCCTCAAACTCGATGTTTATTTCCGAGAAAATGCCCACGATATGCCGGTGGTGGTGTGGTTTCATGGTGGCGGTCTCACTGCGGGCGAGAAGGAATTTCCCTACAAACTCAAAGAGAAGGATTGTGTGCTTGTGGGTGTGAATTACAGACTCCTGCCCAATGTTACAATCGACAAGACTATCGACGATGCCGCCGAGGCTGTGGCTTGGGTGATGGACAATATCGACAAATATGGCGGCAACAAGAGCAAAATCATTGTTGCAGGACACTCGGCTGGCGGCTACCTCACCATGATGCTCGCCCTCGACAAGCAGTGGCTGGAACGCTATGGCAAAGATGCCAACGCGGTTGCGGCTTACATCCCCTTCAGCGGTCAGGCTATCAGCCATTTCTCTTACCGCAAAATGAACGGCATCGACAATCTGCAACCCACTATCGACCAATTTGCTCCCCTCTACCGGGTGAGAAAAGACTGCCCGCCACTGGTGCTCCTTGTCGGCGACCGCGAACTCGAACTTTTCGGCAGATATGAAGAAAATGCCTATCTTCAACGCATGATGAAACTCGTGGGCAACACCACCACACTCCTCTACGAATTTGGCGGCCATGGGCACTGTGGCATGTTGGAGCCGGGATACCACATCCTCGAATGGTGGGTGCGCAAAATCGACGGCAAGCCCTTCGAGCCCTAACGCCTCCCCGCGCCGGACTTTGACACAAATAATTGTACAAACCTCAAAAAGCACTGAAAGCCACTTTGTGTGTAAACATAAAATTTATTGCTGTCCGATAAAATATTATGAATTATAGTGGAACCAAGACTGTTTTTATACGAATTAATAACGATGACAACGATGGCAACTAATAGAAAGAGAGGGACAGCCTGGCGGCGTGTCCCTCTCTGTTACTTGGGGGGATGGTTAGAATTGCTGTGCTGCGGCAAGCACCACTTCGCCCAGGGTGGGGTGTGAGTGGATGGTGTGCGCCAGGCGGTGCACTGTGGCGTCGCAATTCATGAGCGCGGCTATCTCTTGCACCAAGTCGGCGGCATGTGCCCCGAAAAGGTGGCAACCGAGGATGCGTCCCGAGGGAGCGGCAATGAGTTTGCACATTCCTGTCGGCTCGCCCATGCTCAACGCCTTGCCATTGGCTCCAAACATCGCTTTCTTTGCCACAAATTCAATGCCTTGTGCCTTGCACTGCTCCTCGGTGAGTCCCACCATCGCCGCTTCGGGCGATGTGAACACTGCCGACGGCATCACATCGAGGCGGATGTCGCACTCCTCGCCCATGATGTGGGCAAGCGCCACTTTCCCTTGTGCCACTGCGGCATGGGCAAGCAGGCATCTGCCGTTGATGTCGCCGATGGCATACACTCCGGGGATGTTGGTGAGCATATTGCCGTCGGTGGCAACCCCTTTGGGCGAAAATTCCACACCTATATCGGCAAGGTTGAGCGACGAAACACGCGGGGCGCGCCCCACTGCGAGGAGCACCACGGGAGCCTCAACAGCCCCCGGTTTCCCTTTCTGCTCATATTCCACACTCAAGCCTGCGTCGCAAGGTTTCACTCCGGTTACGGCTGCCTGGTTGAGGATTTCGATGCCTCGCGATTTGAGGGCGACCTTGAGGCGCTTTGCAATATCGGCGTCGAAATTGGGGAGAATCTCTCGTGCATATTCCACCACGGTGATTTGAGTGCCGAATGAGGCGAAAATCGAGGCAAATTCGAGCCCTATTACCCCGCCGCCTATCACCACCATCTTCTCGGGGATATGGTCGAGCGACAAGATTTCACGCGATGTGAGCACTCCGGGGAGATGCAGCCCTTCGCAAGGGAGATATTTCGTCTCAGAGCCGGTGGCTATTATCAGGTTTTTGCCCGAATAACGCTCTCCGTTCACCTCCACTGTGTGGCTATCCACAAGTCGGGCAGTGCCTTCAACGTAGGTGATGTTTTTGTGCTTGAGCAGAAAACGCACACCATCGACAAGGCGCGTAACCACTTCGTTTTTGCGGCTCATCACGCTTGCGATATCTACACCGCCGGGTTGTGCCGACACGCCAAACTCGCCGGCGCGTTTCATAAGGTCGGCAACCTCGGCGCTGCGGCATAGCGCCTTGGTGGGGATACACCCCTCGTTGAGGCAGGTGCCTCCGGGGGCTGCAGCCTCAACAATGGTTACGGTGAGCCCCTTTGCGGCAGCCTCCACGGCGGTTTCGTAGCCACCCGGTCCGGCTCCTATTATCAGAATATCGTTCTCCATCGCGCTATTTGTTATTGATTAGGTCGCGATAGGTGAGAATAGGCTTTCGAGCCGCTGTGGTTTCATCGAGACGGCGCACCGGGGTGGTGTGAGGCGCACTCTTCACCATTTCGGGGTCGGAAATAGCCTCCTCTGCCACTTTGCGCATTATTGAGATGAAGTCGTCGAGAGTTTCCTTGCTTTCGGTTTCGGTCGGCTCAATCATAATCGCCTGGTGGAAAAGAAGCGGGAAATAGATTGTCGGGGCGTGATAGCCATAATCGAGGAGACGCTTGGCGACATCGAGGGTGGTAACACCCGTAGATTTGTCTTTCAAGCCGTCGAACACAAATTCATGCTTGCACACACCCTCGATGGGGAGTTCGTAGCAGTCTTTGAGTTGCTCCTTGATATAGTTGGCGTTGAGAGTAGCCATAGGCCCCACATTCTTCACATTCTCGCGTCCGAGCGAGAGGATATAGGTGTAGGCGCGCACCATCACGCCGAAGTTACCAAGGAATCCCGACACCGAGCCGATAGAGTCTTCGCCGAAATCGACGGCAAATGTGCCATCATCGTTGCGACGCACATGCGGTCCGGGCAGATAGGCATTAAGCCCCTCGCGCACACCCACAGGACCCGCACCGGGGCCTCCGCCTCCGTGAGGAGTGGAGAATGTCTTGTGCAGATTGATGTGCATGATGTCGAAGCCCATGTCGCCGGGGCGGCAGCGTCCGAGCATCGGGTT
>SFER01000191.1 GCA_004557195.1 Bacteroidales bacterium
ATCACAGCCCAAATCAAAGCGAATTTCAAAAAAAACTCAAAAATCTGCCTCTGCAATCATGTTTTTTGTATTTTTGCAGAAAACTTTGGAATTATGAATATCAAAACCACGCTTATCGCAGCAACGGCTATCCTTGCCCTATCAGGATGCAAGACCACGGAGCAAAACTATCGCAATGCCTACTCTATCGCTAAGGAGAAGGAGACGCTGAGCATCGACCCCGAGACGCAAGCGCGTATCGACGAGGAGAACCGTGGCGTGAAAACCACAATCAACGGCGAGGAGGTGAGGATGAAAACCGAACGGGTGCGCATCGTCGAGCCTGCCGAAGGGACGGTGAAGCCTGCCTTCGGCGTGGTGGTTGCCACCTTCAAGCAGGTGTTCAACGCCCGCATGTTCCGCAAGCGCCTCATGGAGCAAAACTACCCCGCCATTGTGGTGCAGAACCACGACGGCGACCACCATGTGGTGATAAAAGGCTTTGACACCGACGCCCAAGCCGCCGCCTTCCTCAAAGAATTGGTGAAAAAAGGGGAAGTAAAAACCCCCATCGAACCATTCATTCTCGCAATGCCATAAACCAACGAATCGCCAAATTTCGTGTTACGGAATGTTAATAGAGCCGCACATCTTGCGGCTCATTTTATGTTATAGAGCATATTTTGCCATTTTTGTAGCATTTTGCAACTAATTTATCAAAAATTTTGTTGAAAAAATTTGGTGGAACAAAAACAACGTCTTATATTTGAGCACTCAAATGAAAAGACATAGCATAATAATTTTCAAAATGTTTGAATATATGTTTTTATAGATTGTAGATTAAAAAGATGTCTTGTTGTGAAACAAGACATCTTTTTTTGAGCCTCGACACCGGCGGCGCCCCGCGATGCTCAGCCCATATTATTACCACCTGTTATTCCCAGATTATTTGCACATCGTAATCTGTGCCATCGCACACACATCCGTCGCTCCACTCCCGTCCTTCTTCGTAGTAGTGAAATCGCACAGAGCCATTTGGTGTCAGCACCTTTTCTTTGCCATGTTCGCCGTCCGAAATCACTATCCTGTCTTTGCTAATTTCTTTGATTATCAAAGAGGGAAAGTAATCCTGTGGAAACGCACCCACTTTCGCCACTTGTTCAGTAACATCTTCACTCTTATATCCGGGACCATACGCCACCCATGTGTCTTTCGAAGTTTTCACCTTTAGCACAATGCCGCCATCGGTGGCAGGCGATTCCGGGCTGTCGCCTTCGGCGGTGCTTTCGTCATCGGCAATGCTATCGTCATCGGCGGTGCTATCGTCGCAAGAGACAATAGGGCAATAATACTGCTCGATTTCGGCGGCATACTCGGTGAGGCGCCCTTGTCGATAGGCTTTTACAACCTCGGCAAGGAGTTTGTCCGACCCCAGGCGGGCACCATTTAGTGCGAGTTGGTCGCAGAAATCCAGGTCGGCGTCGATGAGGTTGTCTTGCACCATGGAAAACATTTTTTCGTATCCCGCCATTTGCTCCCTAAGTGCGGCACGGGCATACCACTTCCATGCCTCCCCATCATTCTCGTCTTGGTTGAGGCCGCCACAATAATAAATGTCGCCAAGCATGACTGCGGCATAAGCATCGCCGGTGTGATACGCTTTCTTGTACATACCCACGATTTCAGCGCCAAGTTCATCGGTGCGCTCATCTTCGCTTAGATTGTAAAACTCGTCATTCTCACTGGCGGCAAGTATTGTGAGGCATTCGGCGCTGTGATGCTTTGCCCCCTCGGAGAGAGCCTCGCGAAACTCGGAGAGATTGGCTATTGTGCCGTCTTCGTTATATTCCGCCTTCAGCAGGGCAAGTTCACGCCAAGCGCGGGCCACTCCCATTCGTGCAGCATGGGCGAAATAGTCTCTCGCGTCGCCCGGCTTGCCGAGTTCGTTCAACGCCAAGGCATAGTAGAACAACCAGATACCCGACGGCATTTCTGCCCGGGCATCCCGGTCGCGCAATCCCCGCACAATGTCGATGGCAAGTTCCGGCTGTGGCGTGCTGCCATTGTGCCCGAAAATCAGATTGCGCAATTGGATAATTGCCGCATAGTCGCTTTCATGCTCCAGCGCTTCCCGGAGAAGTTGTTGCGCCTTGGAGCGATTCACCAACCCCATGTCGCCATAATCCCATGCCTCCGCAATAGCGGCTGTGGCATCGTAGAGCCCTTGTTCTTGAGCAAGTTGCAGATAGCGCAGCGATGTATCTTTCGAGTCATTGTCGATGTTTTTGATGATGTGATAGCGTGCGTAGGCAAACTGCGCATTGCGGTTGCCGGCATCGGCGGCGCGGCGAATCATCTCGATGCTGTCATCGGAGAGCATATACACCGAACCTCCAAGATAGAACACTCGCAGAAAATATTTTGCCGCCTTCTCGCTCATCACGGGGGAGAATGTAAGGGCTACGGAGATTAACTCGTCGAAGCGCATATTCTCAAACATATCAGCGTAGCGCGGCTCGTCGAGGCAAAGATGCACCGAGTGCAACTCTTTGCCGCGGTGATAGTCGTGTGTTTCATCCAGTCCCAACTTGAACACATGGCCATAGCGGTCGCAGAATAGAAGGTGATTGTCGTCGTAGGTGGTTACATACGCTCTGCCGTTGAATGAATAGCACCCATCGGCGTCGGCGTCGGCAATATGCTTTGTAAAGACATCACTATATTTCACGATTGGGGAGCCAGAATAGTCGTAGTCATACATCGTCATTGCATACTTCCACGGGGCGCGTTTCAGCGCATCGGGGTCGCATGGCTCAACAAAATTGTCGTCAGCCCACACTCCGTCGCTATCCTTAATCCACTGCTCGTGATGCACGGTGTAATTTTCATAGTGTCCCACGTGGTCGGTGTGAATCACCCTGCCGCATGAGTCAAACTCGGCGGTCGCCATCACCTCCTCATAGGTGCCGTTCACCCACACCGGCTCCACCGCCTCCCACTGCTTGTGAGTGAGCAGGAAACCGCGCCCATGCCGCTTTCCTTGGGCAAACTCGCCCACATAGAAGTGCGACTCGTCGTCAAGAGTGATAATACCCAAGCCATGAGGAATACAGGAATTCTCAAGAGTCTCGCCTTGGTAACGTCTGCCATCGGGCAGCGCAAGCCATTTGTCGGGATATAGATTCATAATAACAGATATTAGAGTGTTAGATGGTATTTCCACGCAAATATAACAAAAAACATTGACAATCACAAAAAAAATCACAAATTTAAAGAACCCACGCCGCCCCCACCAAGCGAACCCTCTACACCGCGTAGCAGTGTATTTAACTTTAAATAATTTTCATGTGCCCGAATCCGGCACATCCCACGTTGTATCTTTACGGCGATGAATTGCAAATCCTCAAAACCGCACTTTATATGCCCTTAAACATATAAAAAATGTGCACATTCATAAAAAATAATTAGTATATTTGCAGTTATATCAATCATGCTTGCTAAAGGCCATAAACCTAACGCCTAATCGGTACAAAATAAACCGAAACTCAATCGTAGCAAGAACGGCCCGGACGCCCTGCAAGCACTACGATGCGAGTTTCATCATAACAAGAGATAGCAATGAGCACCAAATTTTTCAATAATGCCAGTGGCAATACTCTTTTTGAAAAACTCAAAGGAATTGCTAATGAAATGCTTTCATTTGAAATTCCGTGCGCTGCGCGCACTGGTATCATGCGTACCGCATGATACCGCGTCTCATAAAAATCTGACGCGCTTCGCGCTATAAAAAACTTTTCAAGCTTTTTAACA
>SFER01000192.1 GCA_004557195.1 Bacteroidales bacterium
ATATGTGAGCAGCGGCAATCAGTTGTCGGAATTTGTGATAGCGTCGGCATCGATACCGACCATTTTCGAGGCGCAAACCATCAATGGGGTGCAATATACCGATGGCGGTATGCTCAACAATTTTCCGGCGCAGCCCATTCGCAATCAATGCGATTTTTTGATTGGCATTGATGTGCTGCCTCTGACACACAAAAAAGCCGAACGCTCCTACGAATCGATGCTGTACGGATTGCGCGCCGTGCAACATGTCAATTCGCTGCCGGGGCATGCTTTGTGCGATTTGCTGATTGAGGTACACGCCATCGACACATATAGCGAATTTGATTTCAAAGACTACAAAGCCATCTATCAAATAGGCTACGACACCACCAAAAAACTGTTGCAGGAAAAGGGTTTTACGGCGAAGTAGTTTTTTTCGAGGAATAGGTATGAATAAAGAACGCAGGCTTGAGCCTGCGTTCTTGCTGTTACTCTGTTTGTGAGTGTGCTTATTCACCTTTGATGGACTTTGCCTTCGATGGCTTCGAGCAGTGCGCCGCCGCCGGTCGATATGTACGACACTTGGTCGGCCAACCCGAATTTGTTGACGCAGGCTACCGAGTCGCCGCCGCCGATGAGCGAGAATGCCCCTTCTTTGGTGGCTTGAGCGATGGCTTCGCCAATGGCGCGCGATCCGTCGCAGAAGTCGTCGCACTCGAACACGCCGGCAGGACCGTTCCACAGAATGGTTTTAGCGCCTTTGATGGCTTCGGCGAAGGCTTTGCGGCTTTCGGGGCCGGCATCTACGCCTTCCAAACCGGCCGGTACGGCATTGGCCGGGCAGTTGATTATTTGCGAACCGGGTTTCACGGTCATGGTGCCGAAATCGAGGCCGTCGGTGGCTACGCAGTCGCTGCCGAGAACGAGTTGTACGCCGTTTTTCTTGGCCAATTCTTCTACGCCGAGCGCTACATCGAGTTTGTCCATTTCTACGATAGATTTACCGATTTCGCCGCCGTGTGCTTTAGCAAATGTGTATGTCATACCACCGCAAAGGATGAGTTTGTCCACCTTGCCGAGGAGGTTCTCGATGATACCGATTTTTGAAGATACCTTCGAGCCACCCATGATGGCGATGAAGGGGCGTTGGATGTTGTTGAGCACATTGTCAACAGCCTTAACTTCTTTCTCCATGAGGAGACCGAGCATCTTGTTGTCGGCATCAAAGTAGTCGGCGATAACGGCTGTAGAAGCGTGTTTGCGGTGAGCTGTACCAAATGCGTCCATTACCCAGCAGTCGGCATACGAAGCAAGTTTCTTGGCAAATTCTTTTTGAGTTGCTTTGAGAGCTTTCTTTGCTTCATCATATTCGGGTGTGCCTTTGTCGAGACCTACGGGTTTGCCTTCCTCTTCGGGATAGAAACGGAGGTTTTCAAGGAGGAGCACTTCGCCCGGTTTGAGGGCGGCAGCCTCTGCGTCGGCTTTCATGCAGTCGTTGACAAATTTCACCGGAGTACCGAGTGCGGCAGAAACGGCGTCAACGATTTGACCGAGTGAAAGTTCGGGTTTTACTTTGCCTTTTGGCTTACCCATGTGAGACATGATGATGAGAGCACCACCTTTCTCAAGGATGAGTTTGAGAGTGGGGAGAGCACCGCGGATGCGAGTGTCGTCTGTGATTTTACCATCTTTCAAAGGTACATTGAAGTCCACGCGAACGATGGCTTTCTTACCTGCAAAATTGTATTTGTCAATTGTCATCATATTGAAAATATTTTTGGTTGAAAATAGTCTTATAATAAGTGTTACAAAATTAGTGAAAATATTTGTACTTGAGGCGCAGTTTTGGCGAAATTTTTCATAATAAAAGCATTATAAATGCTATTTCGCATCAATAATGCCGTAATTTTGAAGAATTTCAGCCATTTCTTCTTGCAATTCGCGTGCTTTGGCGCGAGCCACGGTGTCGAAATCGGCTCCCTTAGAGGCATGGATGATGCCGCGCGACGAGTTTACAAGAAGTCCGCACTCTTTGGTGATTCCATATTTTGCCACCTCTTGCAGGCTGCCGCCTTGTGCTCCCACACCGGGAACGAGCAGGAAGTGGTGGGGCACGATAGCCCTCACGTTTTCAAACATTTTCCCTTGGGTCGCACCTACGACATACATCATGTTTCCGGCATTGCCCCATTCTTGCGACTTGGTGAGCACTTTCTCGAAAAGCGGTGTGCCGTTGTTGTCGGTTGTGAACTGGAAGTCTTGCGAGCCTTTGTTGGATGTGAGCGCGAGGAGTATCACCCATTTGCCGTCGTAGCCGAGGAATGGAGTTACACTGTCTTCGCCCATATAAGGTGCCACGGTGAGTGCGTCAACATCCATCACCTCGAAAAACGAGTGGGCATACATTTTCGATGTGTTGCCTATGTCGCCGCGTTTTGCATCGGCAATGATGAAGATGTCGGGGTAGTGGCTGCGGATATAGTTGATTGTGTCCTCAAATGCCTTGTAGCCTGCCAAACCTTGCGACTCGTAGAATGCGAGATTGGGCTTGAAGGCAACGGCATAGTCGGCTGTGGCGTCGATTATTCGTTTGTTAAACTCAAAAAGGTCGCCTTTGAGCGATTCCGGCATCTTAGAGGTGTCGGGGTCGAGACCGACACAAAGGAACGACTTCTTTGCCTTTATGTTTTTAATTAATTGCTCTTTGTTCATACTGTATTTTGGTTTAGAGGAATTATAATTCACTTTCTTTGAGTTTCTCGGCATTTTCAGCCACAATCAGGTGGTCGATGCAATCTTGGATGTCGCCATCCATGAAAGCCGAGAGGTTGTAGATGGTGTAATTGATGCGGTGGTCGGTGATTCTCCCCTGCGGATAGTTGTAGGTGCGAATCTTAGCCGAGCGGTCGCCGGTAGAGACCATTGTCTTGCGTCGTGAGGCGATGTCATCGACATATTTTTGGTGCTCTTTGTCGTAGATAAACGAGCGGAGACGAGTGAGGGCGCGCTCCTTGTTCTTCGGTTGGTCGCGTGTTTCGGTACACTCGATAAGTATCTCGTCGGTAACGCCGGTGTTGGGATTTTTCCACATGTAGCGGAGGCGAACACCCGATTCCACCTTGTTTACATTCTGTCCGCCGGCGCCGCCGCTTCTGAATGTATCCCATTTGATTTCACCCTCGTTGATTTCGACATCGAAAGGTTCGGCCTCGGGGAGAACGGCAACCGATGCAGCCGATGTGTGCACACGTCCTTGGGTTTCGGTAGCCGGTACACGTTGCACGCGGTGCACACCGCTCTCATATTTCATTGTGCCATACACCTTCTCTCCGGTAACGGTGAAAATAATCTCCTTGTAGCCGCCTGCCGAGCCTTCGGTGCAGCTCGACACACTCACGCTCCAGCCTTTTGCCTCACAATATTTTACATACATTCTAAAGAGGTCGCCGGCAAATATAGCAGCCTCGTCGCCGCCTGTTCCACCGCGAATTTCCACAATAGCGTTGCGGTCGTCCTCGGGGTCTTCGGGGATAAGGAGCAATTTAATCTCCTCTTCGACAGCCGGAATTGCGGCAGTGTTGGCTTCGAGTTCCTCCTTGGCGAGTTCTCGCAAGTCTTCATCGGTCTCGGAAGCGAGCACTTCCCTCGCTTCGTCTATTCCGCGCAGCAGTTGACGGTATTTGTTTGTGGTATGTAGGAGTTTTTCAAGATCCTTGTATTCTTTGCTTAATTTAACGTAACGTTTCATGTCGGCGATAACCGAAGGGTCGGTGATTAAGGTGGATATTTCCTCAAATCTTGCATCGATTCCTTCGAGTCGTTGCAACAAAGCGTTTTCTGCCATATAAAAATAATTTTGTAGTGTTTTGAAATTTCGATGCAAAATTAGCAAAAAAAGAGTATATTTGCACTATCATCTCTAATTAAATATGTTATGAAGAAGTATTGTTTTTTTATTGTTTTGGCGATTGCGCTTTTCTTTACCTCTTGTGGCGACCGTAATGAACTCTTAAAGTATGTGCCCTCCGATGCGCGTGTCTTGGCAAAAGTAGATGTCAATTCTTTGAAACAGAAAGTTGCGGCAGAGATTGTCAAGCACCCCGAATTGCTGCCAGTAAATAATCCGGCGATAGAAAAACTCCTGGCTGTAGGTGTTGATTACGACAAGGATGCCTATATTTTCGCTCTCTCGGAAGATGTAGAAATGGGTTTAGTGGTTTCAACTCAAGATTTTCTTGAATCTATC
>SFER01000193.1 GCA_004557195.1 Bacteroidales bacterium
TCAAGGCTTGCGATACCTATATTAAATTTGTATTTTTAACCGGCATCACCAAGTTCTCGCAACTCAGCATTTTCAGCGAGTTGAACAACATCAAGAACGTGAGCATGCTTCCTCAATTCGCTGCAATTTGTGGCATTACGAAGGAGGAACTCTCAGAGCAATTCAGCGATTATATTGATGCATTCGCTGAAACCCAGGGCAAGACTCACGATGAGATTGTCGAAGAATTGGCATATCGCTATGATGGCTACCACTTCTCTTGGCCTTCGCCTGATATTTTTAACCCTTTCAGCCTGCTGAATGCCTTCAGCGATATGGCATTTAATAATTATTGGTTCGGGAGCGGCACACCTACTTACCTTATTGAGATGATGCGCAAATTCAATGTGCAGCCATCCGAACTCGGTCCGCAAGTTGTTGGTTCTGACGATTTTGACGCTCCGGCAGAGAGACTTACAAGTATGACTCCGCTGCTCTATCAAAGCGGCTATCTCACCATCAAGGATTACAACTCAAAAATCGAATGTTACACGCTCGACATCCCCAACAACGAGGTGAGAATCGGTTTGATGAAATCGTTGTTCCCATTATATACACAAGCAAGCCCCGGTAAGTGGAATCCGTTACTCGGAAATATGGCAGTGATGATAGAAGAGGATGATGCCGATGGCGCAATCCGCTTCCTGCAAACATTCCTCGACACCGTGCCGTATTGCGATAACGCAAACTCGGAAGGGCACTACCAACAAATGCTTTACATAATCTTCTCGTTGATGGGATTCTACCTTGATGTGGAAGTTCACACAGCTAAAGGCAGAGTGGATTTGGTTCTCCACGCACCACAGGCTTTGTATCTCATAGAGATAAAACTCAATAAATCAGCCGATAATGCAATGCGGCAAATAGAATTGAAGCAATACGACAAGCGCTTCTCGCTGCTCAACCTCCCAATCGTGAAAGTTGGCGTGAACTTCAGCACAGAGGAGCGCAACATCACCGATTGGACCATCACCGACCCGCGGAAATGCGATTCGCGCTAATGAATTTATTCGCTAAAAATTCGCTTTTTGTGTTGTTTTTTGTGAATTTGCGGGGATTTTGTGGATGAGCTACATTCTTTTGATGAAAAATTTTCACTAAATTTGGGACAAAATTAGATGGTATGATAAGCAGTCTCGGTCTAAGCAACTACAAGAATATAAATGCCCTGTTGAGAAAAGACAATCTCGACAGGGAGATATTCATATTCGATGATATGCGCGACTTGTCGCTGCCCGACGAGCCGGTGAAGCTTGAAATGATCATTTTCGCAGTGTGCATTTCGGGAAAAGGACATGTGAAAATCAACCTCAAGGAGTATGACGTAACCCCAAATTCGCTGGTGGCGCTACTGCCCAACCACATAATTCAAGGCTATAGCATCTCGAAAGACTTCAAGGCAATTTTTCTTGGCATTACAAGCGAATATGCTCATGAGATAATTCCCGACATCCACACTCTCACCCCGGTGGTGGTGAGTTTCAAGGAATCGCCCATCACCCTTCTCGCCCCCGGCGAGGTGGAGCGGCTGCACGAGTTCCATAAATTTCTGTGGGGCAAAATTTCGTCGGCAAACGATGAAAACACCAAGAAATCGGTGAATTGCCTGCTCCAGGCGCTGTTTTTCGAGACACTGAGCATTTATGGCAACCACCGCAATGTAGCCGAGGGGAAGCGCACTCGCAATGAGCAAATTTTCTTCGACTTCTTCACTCTCGTAGAGCGAAATTTCAAAGTGAATCGCTCAATCGCTTATTATGCCAAGCTGTTGTGTATCTCGCCGAAACACCTGTCGGCAACCATCAAGATAATGAGCGGGCAGACCGCAAGCGAATGGATTGACAATTACGTGATTATCGCTGCCAAGGCTATGCTGAGGTCGTCGTCGAAGACCATCCAGCAGATAAGCAACGACCTGAATTTTTCCAACCAATCGTTTTTCGGCAAATTCTTCAAAAAATATGTGGGGGTATCCCCGACGGAATATCGCACTCTGAGGGCAAAATAGAGCCGGGACGACTCAATTTTGGCACATTTGGCGACATTTTGGCACGGCACTCCTACGATTCCTGCCGTGGCACGAGCTTTGCTAAATTATAGGGTGAAGCCCGTGGCGAAAGCCACAGACCGAGGAAAAAAATAAAGAACTTAAAAAATAGGAGATTAATATTATGTCAAACGTAAGAAAGTATGAAAACCAGAATTGGATACCAAGTATCTTCAATGATTTCTTCGACAACGAGTGGATTGTAAAACCGAACTTCAGCACTCCCGCTATCAATGTGATTGAAAACGAAAAAGACTACAAAGTTGAGGTCGCAGCACCCGGAATGAACAAGGAAGACTTCAATATCCACCTCAATGAGAACCAAGAATTGGTAATCACTGTCGAGAAGAACACTCAAAACGAGCAAAAAGAGGAGAAGAAATATTTGCGTCGCGAATTTTCCTACACCAAATTCCAGCAGGCATTCCAACTCCCCGACAATGTGGATAAAGAGAAAATCGGTGCAAAAGTTGAGAATGGTGTTCTCGAAATAACCCTCCCCAAACTCGCACCCGAGGACAAAGCGCGAATCAATCGCATAATTGAAATACAATAATAGGTAAGTGGTTAGTTTGAAGGAGAGAGCCTCCATCATGGGGACTCCCTCTTTTTTTCTGTCGATACCGCTGTGAATCGGGGCGATTTCCCGGATAAATCGGGCGAAAAGGGCATTTTCGGGGGATAATTTGAACTTTTGGAATAAAAAAGCGACAAATTATTTTATATTCCGTTGGTTTTGATTACCTTTGCACTAATTTTTAACAAATTAATTAACTATTTATTATATTTTCTATCGTTTTACTTAAAAAATGAATGTAGCAATCATTGGCGCAAGTGGCGCTGTGGGACAGGAGTTTTTGCGTGTCCTTGATGAACAAAATTTTCCGATTGACAATTTGACACTTTTTGGGTCGAAACGTAGCGCGGGACGCACTTACACATTCCGCGGCAAGGATTATATCGTAAAAGAACTTCAGCACAACGACGATTTCAAGGGTATCGACATCGCTTTCGCTTCGGCAGGAGCCGGAACGTCGAAGGAGTATGCCGAGACCATAACAAAATATGGCACTTTGATGATTGACAACTCAAGCGCGTTCCGCATGGACGAGGATGTGCCCCTTGTTGTGCCCGAGGTGAACGGCGATGACGCCTTCAACACCCCCCGCAACATCATTGCCAACCCCAACTGCACCACAATTCAGATGGTAGTGGCTTTGAAGCCGATTAACGACATTTCGCCCATCAAGCGGGTGCATGTGGCTACCTATCAGGCTGCAAGTGGCGCCGGTGCCGCCGCTATGGACGAGCTTATCAAGCAATATTCCGAAATCGCCGAGGGGATGAAGCCCACGGTGGAGAAATTTGCCTACCAACTTGCCTACAACGTGATTCCGCAAATCGATGTGTTCATGCCCAACGATTACACCAAGGAGGAGATGAAGATGTTTAACGAAACGCGGAAAATCATGCACTCTCCCGATGTGTGCGTGAGCGCAATGTGTGTGCGCGTGCCATCGCCCATCGAGCCGGCTGATGCCCGCAAGGCGTTTGAAAGCGCCGAAGGGATTGTGGTGGTTGACGAGCCTGCCGAGAAGCGCTATCCGATGCCGCTCGACATCGCCAATCAAGACCCGGTGTATGTGGGACGCATCCGCAAGGATCTTGCCAACCCCAACGGTCTTACTTTCTGGATTGTGGGCGACCAAATCAAGAAGGGCGCGGCTCTCAATGCGGTGCAGATTGCGCAATACATCCTCAAGCACAAAAAATAAATTCACACGCCATAATTGAAGTTTTTTATCCGATGCCTTCGCGGGTGTCGGATTTTTTTGCGTGAAAAAAGTCGAGGTTGCAGCGCTGAGTCTGCAACCTCGACGGGATTGAATCTATCAGTGGAGTTTTATTTTACAAGCACTTTGGCTACTTTGCCGGCGGCTTTCACGATGTAGATGCCGGGAGCGACGCTGATAGCGGCTTCGCCATTCACTCGGGCGGTGGCCACTTGTGTGCCGGCGGCGGTGAACACTTGAGCTTCGGCGCTATCGGCTGCGATGACGATTGAGCTGCTACGCACTGAAACAGAGGCATTTGCAGCAACTTTCTCGACGCTGGTACCGCGGTTGACGGTGATGGTTTTGGAGGGCTCTGATTTTACGGTGATGATGTTGCCGCTCATATCGACCGAACGAGCCATTGCCACAACATTATAGGTGTAAACCACGTTGGCAACTGCCTCTTTCACAACCTCATAGGAGGTGGCGTCGGTCTCGTAGTTGCCGATGAGCATGCTGTAGGTGCTGCCGGGGAGGAACGCCATCGAGATTTTCACATCGTTGATGAAAATCTTGTTGCTGCCGGAGTAGGCAATCTCGAAATAGCTGTTTTCGGTGCCTTTGTTGGTGGTGAAAGTGAAGTCGGCAAAAGCGGCCTCGGTGATTTCAAATTCCTTTGAGTCGAGAGCCGCGTCGGTGGCCGCGTCGTAGAGTGTTACGGTGACTTTGCCGCCGGTGTAGTATTTATAGCTGTATTCAGCCATGTTCACGGTGATTGTGGTGGCGTGGGTGAGATTCATCGACGGGGTGTAGAGCTGAGCCGCGTCGGAATAGGGGGCGAGGACGATGTAGCCGGCAGCGAAAGCGTGGTTGTGAGCCACCCAGCCGGGGGTGTTGGTGTAGGCATCGAGCCCTTCGGTGAGCTTGCCAAATTCAATGCCGTCCATCGAGCCTTTAGTCACGCCGGAGAAGTCTTCGGCGAGCACTGTCTTGGTGGCAGCCTCGTTGAATGTCTCCATGCCATACACGTTGAGCATGTAGTTTTCAGCGTTTGCCACAGCCTCCCAGTTGGCGGTGAAGCCGGCGGTGGTGATTTGAGTTGCGGGAAGAGCCTCGGGAGCTGCAAGCGACTCAATCGCCTTGATTACCTCGATTTCTTCCGATTCCTCGGAGATGTTGTCGTTCACCTTGGCGCGAACGGTGAAGAAATATTGCACACCGTCGGTGAGACCTTCAACCTTGGCGCTTGTGGTGGTGTATTCGGCATCTTTGAGGAAATATTCGCGGGAGCCGTCGGCGGCTTTTGAATACACGTTGAGGAGATAGCCGGTGGCGCCGGTTACGCGCTTCCATGTGGCGGTGAACGAGGTGCCGGTGGCGTTGGTTGGCTGATATACATCGGGTGTCATTACAAACGACTTGCTCTGCTCGATGAGGATGCGGTCAACAACCACGCCCTCAAACATCGGTTGCAACTTGATGTATGCCGATGAGGAGCCGCGGTCGGTAACAACCGATACTTCGGTCCATTGGTTGTTTTCGAGGAGGAAGGTTTCCACCTGATTATAGGAAACATAGAGCGCGACAGCCTCGCCGTAGTCGGCTTTAGCCTTGAGGCGCAAAGACACGCGGCAGTTGCCATTGAGAGTTGACATGTTGTAGCGAGTGGTTTGGAGGTTACCGCCCTCGCCGATAAAGAGAGCCTCGCCGGCTTCGTAGATTTTACGACCCGACCAGCCGCTGAGGGTTTTCGCGAGTTTGCCCGAATACCCCGAGATGTCGGTGGAGGCAGGGCTTTCGGCGGAGCCATCGGTGAACGCGGCGAACTTCTCGTCGAGAACGACGGTGACGTCTTGCGCGTGTGCCGAGAGGGCAGTGGCAAGCATAATTGCCACTACAGCAAGAATTTGTAATGATTTTTTAAGCATAATTATAAAGTAAAATAATGGAATTTATTCCTTGTTATCAATTTGATTCTTTTTGGATTGCAAAGATAGTAAAAAAATATAATAAATATGATTTTATGGCACATAAAAACACGTGGTCTGTGAGGCCGAGCGCGATTTATCGGGTAATTTATTGGGTACTTATTGGGTACTTTTTTGAGAGTTTAATGTACCGGATTTCCGGCACATTAAGTCTCAGATTCTTCACTCTTGATTACGATTGGAATATGCAGCATTTTCGCTACACCTTTCAAACAACGCATTTTGCGCGCATTGTTCATGTTGGTGTATATCCACCATCCATCTACTTTATACTGCCAATTATATCCGTCTTCTGTTATTCGTTTATTCTTTCCAACGAGAGGGAATCCGCAGAATGTTTCGTCGGTGAAATGTGAAGCACGTTCCAACCCCATATATCTCAGAGTTTCAATCAT
>SFER01000194.1 GCA_004557195.1 Bacteroidales bacterium
TCGTTTTCATTGTCATTATGCAAATATAGACAAAAACATGAACAATGAAAAATATTTTGAAAATTTTTATCCAACAAGTGCTTTGTGTGGTCTCGATAGATTCTTTACTTTTTCTCCACCGGGTCAAAATATGTATCCGGGCGATTGGGGTTGAAGGGCTCGTTGCAGTACATCACTGTTACGAGGTCTTCCGTCTCGCTCAGGTTGATGATGTTGTGGGTGTAGCCCGGGAGCATTATCACGCTCTGGATTTTTTCGCCGCTCACCTCAAAATTCAGCACTTCGTCGGTGCCCTCTTTGCGCATCTGTATCAAGCCGTGTCCGCTCACCACGATGAACTGTTCCCACTTGGTGTGGTGCCAGTGCTGACCCTTGGTAATACCGGGTTTGCTGATGTTGACACTCACTTGACCGCATTTGATTGTGCGGACAAGTTCGGTGAACGAGCCGCGCTCATCGCAGTTCATTTTCAGGTCGAATACCGCTTTTTCTTTTGGCAAGTAACTCAAAAAGGTGCTATAGAGCCGTTTTGCAAACGAGTCCGCCGGGATTTCTGGTATAGTGAGAGTCTTTGGCATCTCGGCAAAACGATTCAGCAAATCGACAATCTCGCCAAGCGTGGCTTTGTGGGTTACCGGGCAATAGCAGTAGCGACCATCTGGCTGCGGAAGCACTTCAAGTCCGGAAAACTCGCAGCGATGCTCCTCCCCTTTGAGCGCAGCAATCATCTCATCCACAAGGTCGTCGATGTAGAGCAACTCGAGTTCTACGGCGGGGTCGTTGACTGTTATGGGCAGGTCATTGGCGATATTGTTGCAGAAAGTGGCTACCGCAGAGTTGTAGTTTGGACGGCACCATTTCCCATAAAGGTTCGGGAAGCGATACACGAGCATCCTGGCACCGGTTTCTTCTCCATATTTCAAGAACAAATCTTCTCCGGCTTTCTTGGAGCGTCCGTATTCCGAATTGCCAAAACGTCCTGTCAAAGAGGCTTGCGCGCTCGACGACAGCATCACCGGACAGCGATTGCCATGCTTCTTCAACGTGTCGAGAAGTGTAGAGGCAAAGCCGAAGTTGCCTTGCATAAATTCCTCGGGATTCTGCGGACGGTTGACACCGGCGAGGTTGAACACGAAATCGCAATCGCGGCACCACTCGTCCAACTCTTCGGGAGTGGAGTCGAGGTCATATTCATACACGGCATCAATCTTCACGTCGCCATACCAGCGAGCCTTCCCATCCTTAATATTATTGAGTTGGGAACAGAGGTTTCTACCCACAAAACCTTTTGCTCCTGTAACTAATACTTTCATATCGTATATTTTGCGTGTGCGTTTAGGACTATTTCGCCACGTTAGGAATCCCTTTCAACTCGTTCTGGATATATTCGAGGCTGGCGATTTTTGCCTTGGTCTCCTCGAGATTGAGGCGGCGGGTGTTGTCGCTGTTAAACTCGGTGAGAGTGTTGCGCTCGGTCTCCCCCTCCTTAAAGAATTTGTCGTAGTTCAAGCCGCGGTTGTCGGCGGGGACACGGTAAAAGTCGCCCATATCCTCGGCTTTGGCACACTCCTCATTGGTGAGCAACGTCTCATACATCTTTTCGCCATGACGGATGCCGATTACCTTGATATCCTCCTTGCGACCACCGAAAAGTTCACACACGGCCTCGGCTTGTGTCTGAATGGTGCACGCCGGAGCCTTCTGGACAAGGATATCGCCATTCTGCCCATGCTCAAACGCAAACAACACAAGGTCAACAGCCTCCTCAAGGCTCATAATGAAGCGAGTCATCTTCGGCTCGGTGAGAGTGATGGGGTTGCCGTGGCGAATCTGGTCGATCCACAAAGGAATCACCGACCCGCGCGAACACATCACATTTCCATAGCGAGTGCAGCAAATCTTCGTGCTGCCCGAATAGCGGCTCTTTGCCACCGCAATCTTCTCCTCAATAGCCTTGGTGATGCCCATAGCATTGATGGGATAAGCAGCCTTGTCGGTCGAGAGACAAATCACCGCGCCCACCTTCGCCTCGATAGCGGCAGTGAGCACATTGTCGGTGCCTATCACATTGGTTTTCACCGCCTCCATGGGGAAAAACTCGCACGAAGGCACCTGCTTCAGCGCGGCAGCGTGGAAGATATAGTCAACTCCCGGCATCGCGTTGCGACACGACTGCAGATTGCGGACATCGCCGATGAAAAACTTGATTTTGTGAGCCACATCGGGATATTTCACCTGATACTCGTGACGCATATCGTCCTGTTTCTTCTCATCGCGCGAAAAAATGCGAATTTCACCGATGTCGGTGCGCAAAAAGCGGTTCAAAACCGCATTGCCGAATGACCCGGTACCACCGGTAATCATCAGCGTCTTTCCAGCAAAAATACTCATAATATCTGTTTATTTGTTTGTTAGATTCATTTCCTTCATGGCTGCCTCAACTTCCGGGAGCGGGACGTTGAGCATCCTTGAGACGTAGAGGGGTGTGATGACTTCCATCGAGCCGCTCATGCGCTCCATGCCGATGAGGTATTCAATGTTTTTCCTTAAATCGCCAAACGAATTGACAAATTTGCCGGCGGCGGCAAGGTGTTCTGCCATTGTCTCGCTGCCATCGCTGCCGAATGTGCCATCTTTTGCCTCGAAAATCACGCTCGGCTCATGCACCTCAACGGTGTGCCATGCGCCTTTGGGCACCTGGCAGCCGTATCCCCCCTCGGCGGGGCACAGGCTGATGCGCGCACACTCCACTCCATTGTCATCATAGAGGATTTCGTCCATACGTCCGCGCAGGCATATCACGCTCTCGGCAGACTGTGGATGCCGGTGAATAGGCACCTCGGTGCCGGGCAGCAGGGCATTGAGCATACGCTGCGAGCGGTCGCCACTCGATGTGCGCATATCCCGATTGGCTCGCAGCCGTGGCGACACCTCCGCCTCCCCCAGCAGCCCCTCCAAAATTCCGTTATCAATCATCATACAGGTTGACGCTTTAGTGAAGCAAGATACTCTTCGTGAAGGTGATAATATTTTCTTTTGAACAATATGTATGCCACTGAGAGTATTATAAATGCAATTGAAAGGTATATCCAATGCCATCCGATTGTGTTGGGACAAACAAACACAAAACCAAGGCTAACAACAAGTTGCAATGCCATATACACCAACGAAACTGTAACATGACCGATTTTCAACTCGTTTGCCATCAATTGATAAACATGTTTACGATGTGCCTCACCCAGATTTTCATGAAGCATAATGCGATGGCAGATAGTCAGACAACCATCCACACCATAAACGAGCAAAAAGATGAGATAGGTTACATCTCCGGTGTGCAAAACGAGCCTTCCAATGATGAAAAGCAGTATAAATGCAATTCCAATGCTTCCAACATCGCCTGCAAAGCATTTTGCCTTGCCCTTTGGACGGAAATTGAACAGGCAGAAAACAAGAACACCGAGAATCACCGACACGATAAACGATTCAGGGACAAAGTTTAGGCTGTGGTTTAACCACCACAATGGCAATAGCGATGCAAGAGAATATCCGGCAGTAATTCCATTGATACCATCCATAAAATTTATGAT
>SFER01000015.1 GCA_004557195.1 Bacteroidales bacterium
TACGACTTCAAGACTACTATTGATGGCATTACCTACTACTACAATTCCATCGATGGTGGACTGGAAATCATAGGTATGATAGTTGGTGAAGGTATAACCGCGGTTTCTATTCCTTCGACTATCGGTGCTGTCCCGGTAGTCTCTATTAAAGGAGGCTATTTTGAGGGATTATTTCAATCGGATGTTGAGGCTAAACAAATCACTTCGTTGACCATTCCACAGACGGTAACCAACGTGGCCGGCGGCGTCTTCTCCGGCTGCACCAACATTGAGTATCTCAATCTCGATATGCCCACAGTACAGGATGGATTCAGGAACTTGACCGGGCTCAAGACTCTTGAAATCGGCGAACATACACAAACTATTGCCTCCGACGCTTTCAGCGGCTGCTCTAATATTGAGACGTTAACGCTCGATATTGCTACTGTAGGTGATTGTTTTGCCGGTCTCTCCAATCTCAAAACGATTGTCCTACGAGACCCTGTTACAACAGTTAACGACGATGCTTTCACGGGCTGCACAGGTGTAACCGACCTCACCATCGGCAAATCGCTGGTTAATGAAAGCGATGTTGTATTTGCTCCTTTCAAAAATTCAATTGTGAATCTCACCGCAAATTGCAAAAATATTTATAAGTGGTTCACAGGCTCCACAAGCCTCTTGTCGGTAAGCTTAGGCAAGAATGTGCAGACTATCGGAAACGAAGCTTTCAAAGATTGCCAAAAACTTGCAACAACCAATTTCTCCGAAGGCTTGGTAAGTGTTGGAAATAACGCTTTTTGTTCGTGTCGTGAATTGCAGGCTGCTTTGCTTTCTTCCACGGTAAACTCAATTGGCGAGGGTGCATTCCATTATTGCAGTAATATGAAGCAAGTAAATATTCCGGAGGGCGTAACACTTATTCAAAACGTAACTTTTAATAATTGTGGAATCACATCTTTGACTATACCAAGTACGGTAACAGACATTCACTTTCACGCATTTTCCAGTTGCGTAAACTTAGAGGAGATTATCATTCCTG
Organism: Bacteroidales bacterium; assembly: GCA_004557195.1. Lineage (GTDB taxonomy): Bacteria > Bacteroidota > Bacteroidia > Bacteroidales > Muribaculaceae > W0P31-042. Next base: position 1,022 of record SFER01000015.1, read on the forward strand.
AAACAGTTAAATTTATCGGACAGTATGTATTTGCGCATTGTACATCAGTAAAACATATCAGCATTCCTAATTCAACTCTTAAATTTCAAATAGATGATGATAATGTATTTTTAGGATGTACCGGTCTTGAAACTGTTGATATCGACAAGAGAGAGGTTAAAGGCTGGTTCAAAGGAAACACCTCGCTTAAAACCGTCAATTTTGGCATCAATGTGTTAAAAATCGAAGCGGAGGCTTTCTACGGCTGCACCGGTTTGACATCGGTCTATATTCCGCGTTTCGTGGAAGAAATCGGAACCGCCGCATTTGGTGGCTGCACCGGCATCACCTCATTTGATGTCGATAAAGATAACAGATATTATTGTTCTCAAGATGGATTGCTCTTTAAAGATGGACATATCCTCGTATCTTATCCATTAGGTAAAGAAGACGTTGTTCTACAAGACTTTGTTGGCATAATCGACGCAGGCGCATTCCAGGGCAGCACATATTCAACAATCATCCTGCCGGAGAGGGTACTCGGTATTAAAGCCGGCGCTTTCAAAGATTGCGCAAACCTCAAGACCGTGAAGTGCTACAGGTCTCCACTCTCCGAAGTTCCGGATAGAACCACCGAAATTACCGTAGTCGAGGTCGGTGCTTTCGAGGGTTGCGATTTGTCGAAAGCCACCCTTTGGGTGCATGAATGGGCGCTCGATGACTATAAGGCATTTGAAGAATGGAATAAATTCGGTAATATTGTGGATATGAACTGCGTTACGCCGGTTATCTCCTACGTTGATGGCACTCTCAATTTCGCAAGCGAGACACCGGGTGTTATTTACCACTACACCATCGAAGACAAAGATATCGTGACCGACCAAATCGTTGACAATGGCAAAGTTTATCTCGATGGATGCTATGAGGTTTCCGTTTATGCCTCTGCCGAGGGATTTGACAATTCCGATGTGGCTAAAGCATGCCTCTTCTTCCTGCCGAATCCGCAGGGCGATGACATCACCACCGACGTGATTGAGGTTCCCGAGATGCGCGGCATCCTGGCATACAGCAACAACGGTTTCATCACCATCACCGGCTTGAACAACCTTGAATATGTGAGCTTCTACGACCTCAACGGAACCAAACTCGGGGCAGTGTCGGCTTACAACGGCGTAGCCACCTTCAAGGCTGCTGTAGGCAGCGTGGTAATCGCCACCTTCACCAACTCTTCAATCAAGATACTCGTGAGATAATCTCAGCATCACATAGCAACCACGAAACCCCGGCAGCCCCGCTGTCGGGGTTTCCTTTCACCATCCGGCGCCCGGTGGAAAATATTTGGCGAATATTTTGCGATTTCTCTTGCGGTGTGTTATCTTTGCAAGCATAAATATAAATAATTGATTATATATGAAATATTTATCATCTAAATCTATTTTGCCGATATTGATTTGTGCGATTGCTTGTTTTACTACTTCTGCGGCTCCGATATCGCGCGCCGAGGCTGAGGCTATTGCCGGGCGTTACATCACTGTGGAGCGTGGCGCGGAATTGCGCTCCAAGTTGGCTTCCAATGCCGATGCGATGCCATATTACTTGTTTAACGCAGCCAATGAGCAGGGATTTGCCATCATTGCCGGCGACGACCGCATTGCTCCGTTGCTCGGATATTCACACAGCGGCAGCTTAGATGCCTCGAATATGCCTCCGGCACTCGCCGCTTGGCTCGACGAAGTGGCTGCAGCGGTGGCTGCGATGCCAGAAACCGCCGCACGAGCAGCCGAGACAGAGGCGGCTACCCCCGTGGTGGATGCGCTTGTGAAGACTCAATGGTATCAACTTGCTCCATACAACGCCAAGTGCCCGGCTGCGAATGTCTTCACCGGGTGTGTTGCCACTGCGATGGCTCAAATCATGAATTATCACCGCTGGCCCGAGCAGGGCGCAGGCTCTATTAAATATGACTGCTTTGCTCCGGTAGATGGAAAGAGCGGGGACCCGATTGGAGTTTTGACGCTCGATTTCGATAGCAAATATGATTGGGACAACATGCTCCCGACATACAAGACCGAAAACGGCACTGAAAACTGGAATGAAGCGCAAGCCAATGCCGTTGCCACACTAATGCGCGACTGCGGACATGCTGCTTTCATGAGCTACACCACTGTGGAAAGTGGAAGTTACGACACCGATGCCGCCGTGGGGTTGAGCGAGCATCTCGGATATGACACCAAGGTGTATCCCCACTACGCATACACTACAGCCGAATGGCTATCCTTGATTAAAAACGAACTCGACAACGGTTTCCCGGTGCTCTTCACCGGACAGGGCAGCAACGATGGCGGTGGCGGACACGCATTTGTGGTTGATGGTTACGACACAAATTCCTATCTGCATGTAAATTGGGGTTGGAACGGCGAAGCCGATGGCTTTTACGATATCAGCAATTTAGCCCCTGTTCACAGTGGTTCGGTTTCCCGCTTTTCATGTATGCAGATTTTCACATCAATCCACCCTCGCAAGCCATTTGCCACCAAAGTTGCAGATATGCAACTGTTTATGATATTCTCCGGTGCCGGCATAATGGCAGAAAAGTCGGGAGAGGAACTCGATGTGAATGCCGAGGCTACAATAGCGGTAAATCGCCTGTGCGCTCTCACTCGCCGAGGCTACAAAGGTAAATTCCTTCTGCAACTCGTCGATAGCGAGGGTAAAACGGTGAAAACATTGTTCTCGCAAGAAGTTGGGAGAGAGGCGCTGAGTGCCGAGAATAACGAAGTGTGGCTTCCCCTCACTTCGGCTACAATCCCAGCCGGCGCAATGGCAGATGTGCAGGATGGAAACTACACCATCGTCCCGGCAAGCCAATATCTCAACAGCGAGACCGGGAAATATTTCGACCCGCTCAAGGTGGCTGTAATGGGGAATAGCGACCATATCGATGTAGCCGTGAAATCGGGGAAAATGACAATGAAAAATGCAGTTTCGTTGCCTGCCACCATCGAAATTGTCAAACCGTTGGATTTCCCGACAGAAATTGCATTATTCAGCACCCACCAGACATCTATTGCCCTCGAAAACAGCACCGATTTCGACTCCTACGGCACATTGCGACTCATCGCGTGCCACGAAAACGGCACCGACAACATTACATTCTCGTATATCCCCGTGTCGATATACGCCCACACGGCACCGGTGCTCAGTTGCTCCTACGCCTTTAATGAAACAACTATGAAAGAGGGGAAATACACAGTGAAAATAGAGTATGAATCGGAGGATAATTCCACCCTCAAATACGATTTCGAGCCGGCGCAATTCAATGTCGTAATCGATAAAGAGAATAGTTATCCTGTAGCCACCGTCAAGGAGATACGCGTGAGAAACAGCAGCACCAAGGAATATCTCGACATCAACAACTTTGAATTTCCGCGCAACAGTTTCGACTCATATACCCTCAAAGTGGATTGGGAACCGACAGGCTGCACCGCACCGCCGCAAAAGATGCGCATGGCATGGGCTGTCGAGGGGAGTCTCCAGGGTGAAGCAAATGTGTCGGTCAATGCCATATACGAGTCGCATTTAGACTTTCTCGACCAAAAATCGGCGTGCGCCGGCAAAGACCAAGTAACCATCCGCATCATGTATGCCGACCCGTTCACAGGGGAATTTTTACCCGCCCAACCCGAGGATAAATCTTCATTTGTGGTGCATTTTGTGAGTGGCACCGGAGTTGAGGGTATCACAGAAAACGAAGCCGTGGAGGTTGAGCGCTACAACGCCATGGGAGTGCGCATTTTTGCTCCCGAAAAAGGGATAAACATAGTGAAAATGAGCGATGGCTCTGTAAGGAAAGTAATAGTAAACCAATAAGAATATGAGAAAGTTTCTTTTTTGGGCAACTATCGGTTGCCTATCGTTTTCAAGCATTCAGGCGGCTCCGATATCGCGCGCCGAGGCTGAGGCTATCGCCGGGCGTTACATCACTGTGGAGCGTGGTGCGGAGTTGCGCGCCAAGCGTGCCGACAGTGCCGAAGCGATGCCATATTACTTGTTTAACGCAGCCAATGAGCAGGGATTTGCCATCATCGCCGGCGATGACCGCGTTGCTCCGTTGCTCGGATATTCCGACCGCGGCAGCATCGACGCCGCCAACATGCCATCGGCTCTTGTCGCATGGCTCGACGAGGTGGCAGCGGCAGTGGCTGCAATGCCCGAGACCGCTACGCGAGCAGCCGAATTGAAAGAAGCCACCCCGGTGGTGGATGCGCTTGTTAAAACAAATTGGTATCAACTCGCCCCATACAACGACAAGTGCCCGGCACCCGATGTTTACACCTGCTGTGTAGCCACTGCGATGGCACAAATCATGAATTATCACCGCTGGCCCGAGCAAGGCATAGGCTCTATCACCTATGAATCTTATTACGGATTGAACGACAGCGACGACCCCAACACCGCAGGTATAATTAGCCACGATTTTTCAAAATCCACCTACGATTGGGAGAATATGCTCACCACTTACACCCTCGTTGACGGCAAGCCCAATTGGAACGACGCCCAAAAAGACGCAGTTGCTACATTGATGCGCGACTGCGGATATGCGGCAAGGGTGCAATATACCACCCATGAGAGCATTGCCTATGATGCCGATGCCGCCGCAGGACTCACTGAGCACTTGGGCTACGATGCTCACTTATACCCCCATTACAAATACTCCACATCGGAATGGATGGGTATTTTGAAAAACGAACTTGACAACGGATTCCCGGTGCTTTTCACCGGTCAGGCTCCTCTCGCTTCAAATGCCACAGGCGGACACGCATTTGTTGTCGATGGATATGATTCCAACTCCTTCTTGCATATCAACTGGGGATGGAACGGAGAGGCTGACGGCTTCTATAACCTCTGCTATATGGTGCCAACAACCCGACCTACAATTTTCTATTCCTGCATGCAGATATTCACCACAATCCACCCTCGCAAACCATTCTCAAGCGCGGTGTATAATATGCCCCTTGTGTGCCTATACGACATCGGGCACAAAGGAATTGAATATTCGGGGCTTGATGTTGAGAACAGTGGTGTCGCAGTGGATATCAACGAGTCGCAAAAGGTGAAAATGCACGGAGCGGCACTCTGCTCGTCGAGAAAATTTGAAGGCAATATCGCTCTGATGCTTGCGTCGCAGGATGGAAAGTATATCAAGAGCCTATCATCACAGTCGGTATTACAAAAGGAACTAAGTTCGGAATACAAAGATATGGACATCAAGGTTTCCGACTTTGAAATCCCCGCCGGCGCCCTGAGCGGAATTGCCGACGGCGATTATAAAATATTGCCGGTGAGCGAATACAAAAACCCTGTAACAGGCGAATTGATGGAGCCGCAAACCATTGCGGTGTATGGCTACAAGAAATGGCTCAACCTCACAATAAAAGAAGGGAAGGCGACATTCACCAATATTATCTACAACACCACAAAAGTGAAGATTCCCAAAGAGATAGAAGTGCCTGATAAAATCGCCTATTTCAAGAATTACACCATCAACATACCGATAGAAAATACTTCCGACATGCCTGTCGAGGGGCGTCTCAATTGTTCAATCGTGTCGAGCGACGGCAAAAACACAATTAACGTGGGGCACTCATATTTTGTCGTTTATGAGAATATGAGCATAGATGTGCCCATTACCTTCTCGATAAACGACACTCGCTATCTCGCCGGGGAATACTCTTTTGCATTCGATTTGGAGAAGAGCGAAGGCAACACTCTCGACTACGCTTTCGAGTCGCCAAAGACAACCTTGTATGCCGACACGGAGAATACTCCGTCAGTGGTTATAAAAGGCGTTTCCATTACCGACATCGACAGCGAGGATGATATCCCGCTCGACAACTTTGTTTACGACCTCGAAACCATGTTTGGCTACGAATTGAAAATCGATTTTGATGTCGAGGGATGCGATGTGCGCCCACTGTCTATCACATTGGCAAGCACCATCAACGACAAGGTAATCAACGAGCAGGCGGTGTATAACACCTACTTTGAATGGACACAGTCTCTGCTCCTTCATAAGGATATTTTTGATGCGTCGGGCAAAGCGATGCTCAAACTATGTTATCGCGACATATTCTCCAACGAACTCAAGCCTATGACGCCGGCAGATAAAAACACCATCGAGATAAAATTGAAGAGCGGCACCGGCGTTGATGGTATCTCAGCCACCGAGGCTGTCGAAGTGGCGCGCTACAACGCACAAGGTGTGCGCCTCAACACTCCCGCTCCGGGCATCAATCTCGTGAAGATGAGCGACGGCACTGTGAAAAAAGTGATTGTGAAATAAACAACCCAACAATAGAGCAGTCAGCCGAGGCACCACTTGTCTCGGCTGACTTTATTTTAGGCAAATGTGAGTGTCGAGGCTTTGTCGGGGGTGATTAGCGAAGCCACCTCGCGCACCTCCTCGCTCGACACATTCTTTATGCGGTCGGAAATCTCGGCGATGGTGCTCGCCTTGCCGTAAAACAGCATACTTTTGCCGAGCGACAGCGATGTGCTCTCCCGGTTTTCGCTCGCGATGAGCAGTTGCCCGGTGTATTGCCGCTTGGCGCGGTCGAGGGCAACCGCCGATATGCCATGCTCGGCGATATCCTCGATAATGCCGCCTATGAGCCGCAGGCAGGGCTTCACATGGTGGGAGTCGCAGCCGAAATACACGTTAAACTCGCCGGAGTCGGTGAACAAAGTAGTCGATGACTCAACGGTATAGACATATCCTCTGCGCTCGCGCAAAGAGAGGTTGAAAAGTGAGTTCATTCCGGGTCCTCCCAGGATATTGTTGAGCAAAGTGAGGGCATACTTCCTCGAATCATACATCCCGAAAACCTGCGCGCCGTAGATGGTGTGCGACTGGTAGCCGTCGATTTCGCGCTTGATGTGAAACGGGGCTACAACTTGCGGAGCCACGCGCTCGATGCGCTGCAACTCGTTTTTCAGCGAGCCGAAATGCTTCTCGGCAAGGCGGCACAGGCGGGCGAAGTCGATGTCGCCGGCAGAAAACAGCGCCATGTTTGCCGGCACATAATGCCTGTCGATGAAAGTGCGGCACATTTCGGGTGTGAAAGTGCGCAGAGTTGTCTCGCAGCCCAGGATGTTGTGCCCGAGACCGGAGCCGGCAAAGAGCAAGTCTTCAAAATCGTCATATACCGCTTCCGAGGGGGTGTCGAGATAGGAATTTACCTCGTCGAGCACCACTTCGCGCTCTTTGTTGAGTTCGCTTGCCGGGAATTGCGAGTGCTGCACCAGGTCGGCGATAAGTTCCATAGCGCGGTCGTAGTATTGCGAAGGAAACACCGAATAGACCATAGTTTCCTCCTTGGAAGTGTAGGCATTGATTTCGCCGCCCACGCGCTCCATGCGGTTTACGATATGATATGATTTGCGATGCTTGGTGCCCTTGAAGATAGTGTGTTCCACAAAGTGAGCCATCCCCAGCAGAGATGCGTCTTCGTCGCGGCTGCCCACATTAACAGCCACACCAAAATATGCCACTCCAGAGCGGCAAGGCTCATGAATGATTTTCAGCCCGTTGGGCAGAATGTGTGTTTGAAATGCTTCCATTGTTGTAATTTGAATGCAAAGATAGTGCAAGGTGAGAGCAGTGCAAAGCAAATATTGCAGTTTTTTCTCCAAAACAGCACCAAAACCGACAAATTGTTGCCATTTCTACAATTTTTATGCTATCTTTGTAGTTCGATTCTAATAATATTTTGTTATGAACAACAAGAATGCTATTGAGCAAGTGGCTCATCGCCTCAAGGGGCTTCGCGACGCGCTCGACCTCACACCGAGCGACATCGCCAAGGCTTGCGAAATCAATGTCGAAACCTATATGGCATACGAGTCGGGCAATTCTGATATCCCGGTGAGTTTCCTGCATCGTCTCGCACACGAGTTTAATGTGGAACTTACCGCGTTGATGTTTGGCAACGAACCCACAATGAGGAGTTATTTTGTAACTCGCGACGGCAAGGGCATAAAAGTGGAGCGCTGCAAGGCTTATTCCTACGAATCGCTCGCCGGAAATTTCGCCAATCGTGTTTTCGATCCGTTTATAGTAACCGTAGAACCAAACGACACCACCGAGCCGACTCTCAACTCTCACCAGGGTCAGGAATTTAACTATGTGCTCGAAGGTAGCATGGAGATTACAGTGGGAAGCAACGCAATGGTGCTCAATCAGGGCGACACTATTATATTCGATGCAAAAATTCCACACAAAATGAGGGCGCTGAACAATTCCAGAGTGCGTTTCCTCGCAATTATCGCTTAATTTCAAGATTTAAGAAAGGACTAATAAAATGCTTGAGAAATTTCTTGAAAAGACCCAATTTGAGTCTTATGAAGATTTCATGAAGAACTTTAAGATTAAAGTTCCTAAAGATTTCAATTTCGGATACGACATAGTGGATGAATGGGCACGCATCAGCCCCGACAAACCCGCTTTGCTCTGGACCAACGACAAAGGTGAGACAATTCAATTCTCATTTGCCGACATCAAACGCGAGAGCGACAAAACGGCATCCTATTTTCAATCGCTCGGCATTGGGCATGGCGACATGGTTATGCTTGTGCTAAAGCGCCGCTACCAGTTCTGGTTTGCTATCACCGCACTCCACAAACTCGGTGCTACGGTGATTCCGGCAACCCACCTTCTCACCGAAAAGGACATTATATATCGCTGCAACGCTGCCGACATCAAGGCTATTGTCGCTGTGGGCGACGACATTGTGCTCGACCATGTGAAAAAGGCGGCTCCAAAATGCCCTTCGGTTAAGAAGTACATCTCTATAGGTCCCAAAGTGCCCGAAGGCTGGTGCGATTTCACCGCCGGAATCGAAAACGCCGCTCCGTTTGTGCGCCCCGAGCATGTAAATAGCAACGACGATATTTCGCTTATGTATTTCACTTCGGGAACCACCGGCGAACCTAAAATGGTGGCTCACGACTTCACATATCCTCTCGGACACATCATTACCGCTTCCTATTGGCACAACCTCAACGAAAACAGCCTCCACCTTACACTCGCCGACACCGGATGGGGTAAGGCTGTGTGGGGTAAATACTACGGACAATGGATTGCCGGAGCCAATGTGTTTGTGTATGATTTCGAGAAGTTTGAACCTGTGGATGTGCTCCACATGATTCACAACTACCATATCACCTCTTTCTGTGCTCCGCCCACCGTGTTCCGCTTCCTTATTCGCGAAGACCTCACAAAATTCGACCTTTCTTCGCTCAAATACTGCACCATCGCGGGCGAGGCACTCAACCCGAGCGTTTTCGACCAATGGTACAAACTCACCGGCATCAAGTTGATGGAAGGTTTCGGACAAACCGAGACCACACTCACCGTTGCGACATATCCCTACATTGAGCCGAAACCGGGTTCGATGGGCAAGCAGGGTCCTGTGTATGACATCGACTTGCTAACCTCCGACGGCAGAAGCGCCGAAGACGGCGAGCAGGGCGAAATCATCATTCGCACCGACCGTTGCCGCCCTGTAGGGCTTTTCAAGGAGTACTACCGCGACCCGGAACTCACCCACGAGGCATATCACGACAACGTGTATCACACCGGCGATGTCGCTTGGCGCGATGAAGACGGATACTACTGGTTTGTGGGACGCAAAGACGATGTAATCAAGTCGTCGGGCTACCGCATCGGTCCGTTTGAGGTGGAAAGTGCGCTCATGACCCACCCCGCAGTGGTGGAATGTGCCATTACCGGAGTCCCCGACGAAATCCGCGGACAGGTGGTAAAAGCCACCATCGTCCTCTCCAAGGAATATAAAGGGAAGGAATCTCCCGAACTCATCAAGGAGATTCAAGACCACGTGAAGCGCACCACCGCGCCCTACAAATATCCGCGTATTATCGAATTTGTCGATGAACTTCCCAAAACCATCTCGGGAAAGATTCGTCGTGTTGAAATCCGCGACAAAAAATAATCGTATATGGCAAAATACCATCGCATAGCGGTAAAAATCGGAAGCAATGTAATCACTCGTGCCGATGGCACCCTCGATGTTACACGAATGTCGGCGATTGTCGATGAGGTGGCATCGCTACACAAGCAAGGTGTCGAGGTGATTATCATCTCGTCGGGTGCCGTGGCAAGTGGCAGGAGCGAATTGAAGCATCTCGTTGAGCATAGTCTCGACCCTTTGTCGTCGCGCCAACTCTTCTCGGCGGTGGGGCAGGCTAAACTTATCAACCGCTATTACGAACTTTTCCGCGACCATGGCATCGCGTGCGGGCAAGTGCTCACCACCAAGGAAAACTTCGCCACCCGTGCCCACTATCTCAACCAGAAACACTGTATGGAGGTGATGCTCGACAATGGCGTTATCCCCATCGTGAACGAGAACGACACCGTGTCGGTTACCGAATTGATGTTCACCGACAACGATGAGTTGTCGGGTCTGCTCGCCTCGATGATGGGAACTCAAGCGCTCATCATCCTCAGCAACATCGACGGTGTGTATGACGGCAACCCCTCCGACCCCGGGTCGAAGGTGATGCTCGACATCCTCGCCGAGGAGCATATCGACTCATCTTCCTTCATTCAGAAAGGAAAATCGTCGCTCGGGCGCGGCGGAATGGGCACCAAATACCGCATCTCGCAGAAAGTTGCCGACGAAGGAATTGCCGTGATTATCGCCAACGGAAAACGCGACCACATTGTGGAGCAAATCGTGGCAGGCGACCGCTCGGTGCCCTACACGGTGTTCCACCCATCTTCGCGAGCCACTTCGAGCGTGAAAAAATGGATTGCACACAGCGAAGGCTTCGCCAAGGGGCGAATCACCGTCAACAGGCAGGCTTTCGAGGTGCTTATCTCCGACAAAGCCATTTCGCTTCTCCCGGTGGGCATCACAGCCGTAGAAGGCGAATTTGAAAAGGACGACATCGTGCAGATTGTGTCGCCCGACGGTGTGGCTTTTGCCGCCGGACGCATCGCCTGCTCAAGCGACCGCGCCCGTGCACTGATTGGCGCTCAAGGTGGGCGTCCGCTCATCCACTACGATTATCTCTATATCGATAGAACCCGATTGTAAAACATTTTCAACAATAACTCCATGGCATTAACATTAAAGGAAATCAATCCCAAATCGACAGGCGACCTAAAGAAGTTTGTTAAGTTCCCTATCGATACCCTTTATAAGGACAACCAATACTATGTGCCGGCTCTCATTCTCGACGAGGTGGGCACTTTGCACCCCGATAAAAACCCCGCCTTTGAATTTTGCGAGGCTGTATATTTCATGGTCTATGACGACGGGAAACCTGTAGGGCGTATCGCCGGCATCATCAACAAGGTGGTGAATGAGCGCACCGGCAATAAATGTATGCGCTTCGGATGGCTCGATTTTGTCGATAATGAGAAAGTGAGCCGTATGCTTTTCGATGCAGTGGAGAAATGGGGGCGCGAAAAAGGGATGACCCACATCGAGGGTCCGCTCGGATTCAGCGATATGGACCCCGAGGGGATGCTCATCGAGGGCTTTGACCAGCTGAGCACCATGGCTACTATCTACAACCACCCCTACTATCCCGAGCATATCGCAAAAATGGGCTTTGAAAAGAGCGTGGATTGGGTGGAATTTCGCATCAAGATACCCGAAGGAATCCCCGAAAAGCACCAACGTATCAGCGAGATTATCCGCAAGAAATATGGCGTGCGCAACATCTATTTCAACGACCTCAAATCGCTCGTAAACCGCTATGGTCAGGAGTTGTTCCGCCTTATTAACGAGGCTTACGACCAGTTGCACGGCTATTCTCCGCTCTCACCGCGACAAATCGACCACTATATAAAGATGTATGTGCCTGTGCTCAACCTCAACAACGTGTCGCTTATCGTCGATGCCGACGAAAACCTTGTGGGGGTGGGCATTTCGATGCCTTCGATGAGCAAGGCGCTCATCAAGTCGCGCGGTCGCCTTTTCCCCACCGGATGGATTCACTTGCTCAAGGCTCTCAGGGGGAAAAACGACACCGTCGATCTCATGCTGGTGGCTGTGAAACCTGAATACCAGAGCAAGGGTGTGAATGCACTGCTTTTCTCCGACCTTATCCCCAATTTCATCAAGAACGGATATGAGTGGGCTGAATCCAACCCCGAACTCGAGCTTAACCAGAAGGTGCAGTCGCAGTGGCAGTATTTCGAGACACATCTCAATAAGCGCCGTCGCTGCTTCATCAAGCCGCTTTAACCACACAATCCCCCGGCATTTTCATTCAGTGTCGGGGGATTTTTGTGCCTTTGCCATGCTGGTGTGCTGTCTCATTTTGTGTGTAATCTAATTTTTATTTGGCATAATCTAAAAAAAATTGTATCTTTGGCAATCTAAAAATATATGCCTTGTAAATGGGTGAGGAACCACAAATATTATTGACCAGGCTTGTAGAAGGTAATCATCTTGCATTTGCAAGTATTTACAAGAAGTATGCGCGGCAGGCTTACACTCTTGCTTTCAAATATCTTGGTAGCAAAGAGCTTGCTGAGGATGCTGTGCAGAATCTGTTCTTGAAATTGTGGAGAAACCGCGCCGAAATCGATACCTCGCGCGACATTGCGCATCTCATTTTCAGGATGTTGAAAAACGATTTGCTCAACACTCTCCGCGATTCTCGCAACGAGGTGTTTGTGCTCGACAATTGCTTGGAAGTGCTTAATATGATCGATGGCGCCGATGCCGAGATTCAGCAGTTGCGCCAAGACCAGGTGGAGATTTTCAAACAGGCTATCAAACGCCTGTCGCCCCAGCGCCGCAAGATTTTCACACTCAAAATCACCGGCAACTATTCCAATCAAGAGATTGCCGACATGTTGCATTTGTCGGTCAACACAATCAAGTTCCAGTATTCACAATCGCTCAAGCAGGTGAAGGCTTTCGCCCGCGAGTGTGCCATTGCAGCGATTATATCTTCTCCATATTGGTGGATGTAATCATCCAAACGGCTTTTGCCGCCTGCTATTTGCCGGTGGCAGCCATGAGTTTGCGCAAGAAACGAAGTTGGTCTTGCAAGTGGTTCTGTTCGGGGTGCTGGCGCAACACTTCCTGCAGGATTTGATACGCTTTCGAGTATTTTTTTTGTTTAATATAGATTTTGGCAAGCGACTCGCTCAGTGTGCCGGGGTCTTCGCGCTCTGCGCACACCACTTCGGGGATAGGTGGCGGCAACGGGATTGCCGGAGGAGTGGCAGGGGAGCCGTCGGTAGGGCGAGTATCGTCGGAGCCGTCGAGAAAACGGTCGATGAGGCTGTCCTGCTCGGTTTTGGGCGTGTCGTTTTGCGGAATGTCATCTTCATCGAAGCGGTAGTCTCCCACCGGATTGAAAATGAGGCTACTCAGCGCCTTAATCTCGTTTTGGTCGTTGGCGCCGTAGGCATCGAGGAACCGGTCGATAGTGGTTTCGGTGTCGAGCGGCTTGGTAGTCTCGGCGGGGTAGAACGAGGCGTATTGGGAAGCCTGCTCTCCGATGAGGTCGTAGAGCGATTTGCGGCTGGAATAGCGGATGGCGGCGCGTCGTGCGAGGGTAGATTTCTCCTCCTCGTCGAGGTTGTCGCAGCGTTGCAGGCGCAGAATTGCCGGCAGAGCGAAATAGGGGTATCTCTCTTTCATCTCCTCAACCCATTCGGCTCCGGGTGTCTCGCCGGGGTTGTCGAGATAGTGTTTAAGCGATTCGTGGCAATCCTGTGTCATAGTCGTAAGTGTTTATTTTACCAGTTTCCGAGAGTGGCGTTGAAAATAAGGTCGGTGAGTTCGGCGCAGATTTGGTTGCACAGTTCGTCCTGCACATCGGTGAGGAGTTCGGTGCTCGAAAAGTCTCGATAGGCAGAGAAAGTTTGGTCGATATCCTGCCCGAGTTCCTTGTTGTTGGTGTATTTCACGCGCACGGTGATAGTGAGGCGTGTTTGCGATGCGTAGGCATCCTCTTTCACCGCTTGAGGCGAGAGGGTGTAGCCTGTGATTTCCCCCTCCATGCGCAGGTCGGAATTGGTGCTGTCGATAACTCTCAAGCGTGTCTGCCTGGCAATCATGTCGAGCAGTTTGTTCTCGAAAGTTTGCTGGAGCGGAGGATACACCAAGGCGGCACGGATTGGAAATTCCGACACCGAAATAGTCTTGTAGATGTTGTAGTCGAGAGCCGAGCCGTTGAATTTGTACCCCTTGAAAGTGCATCCCGAGATGGCGAGCAGAATCAAGGCGGCAAATGCCGGAATCAGGCGCAAGGCTTTGCGTATTTTATTCATCGAGGTCGTCGAGTCCATATTTTTCTATTTTGCGGTAAAGAGTGCGTTCCGAAATGTTGAGTTCGTCGGCGGTTTTCTTTCGTTTTCCGCCATTGCGTATCAGCGAGCGGCGAATAGTCTCTCGCTCGGTGTCTTCGAGGGTGAGTTGTGTGGCTTCGGGCACCACATCGTGCACTTCGCGGTTGCGCATATCCGACACACTTGTGGCGTGTGTCGCCTCCTTGAGCAGATGCTTTGTTTGCGGTGCGATTGGGCTCAGGTTCAGCACTTCCGAGTCGAAATCTTCAACCTCCTCGGCGGTAAATGTGTCGTTGTCGAGGATATTGCTTCTCGATGGGTGAAGCGAGCCTGCCGGCTCATCGGATTTCTTCCCTTCGACAGTCTGTTTCAGTTCCTCAATCTCTTTCTGTAGGCGCAGAATCATCTTGAACAGCAATTCACGCTCTTTTGAATAGTCAAACGAGGGTGTCCCCATCACAATCGGCTTGAATTCGGCGTCGTATTGTGGGAGATAGGGGGTGATATCCTCCGCCTCGACGGTTTGCCCCGCTTTGAACAGTGAAATCTGCTCGATTACATTCTTGAGCTGTCTCACATTGCCGGGCCAACGATAGGAGAGGAGGGTGCGTTTTGCCGAGTCAGAGAGGGTGATGCGCGGTGTGCGGTAGCGCTCGGCAAAATCGGCGAGGAATTTGCGGGCGAGCAATAAAATGTCGTCGCCGCGTTCGCGCAGGGCGGGCACCGAGATTGTAACCGTGGAGAGACGGTAATAGAGGTCTTCGCGGAATTTCCCTTCGCTCACGGCGCGAAGCATATTTTTGTTGGTGGCAGCCACCACTCTGATGTCGGTTTTCAGCACCTCCGACGACCCCACGCGGATATATTCTCCATTCTCGAGCACGCGCAGCAGGCGTGCCTGGGTGGTGAGCGGAAGTTCGGCTACCTCATCGAGGAATATAGTGCCGCCGTTAGCCTCCTCGAAATAGCCTTTGCGCGACGAAATCGCTCCGGTGAAAGAGCCTTTCTCGTGTCCGAAGAGTTCCGAGTCGATAGTCCCCTCGGGGATAGCGCCACAGTTCACTGCAATATATTTGTTGTGCTTGCGTGTGCTATAGTTGTGGATTATTTTCGGGAAAAATTCCTTTCCGACGCCGCTTTCGCCGGTAATGAGCACCGACTGGTCGAAGGGCGCAACGGTGTGGGCGCGCTCCACGGCATAGAGCAGTGCCGGGGCATTGCCTATTATCGAGAAACGCTGCTTTATTGCGTTTATTTCGGGATTTATATCGTTGTTTATTTCCATTCTCTCATTGAATAAGTTTTCTGTTTCAAAAATTCGCCGAGTTCATCTATGTCGTCAAATTTTGCTATTTCTTCGGGCATAATCGGCTCACCCACCGAGATGTGGATGGTCTTTCCGCGCTTCAAGAACACCTCCGATGGCAGGCGCAGGGTACGAATCTTCCAACTTATCAAGCCCAGGATGTTAAATATCAGGCTGTTGTGTCCGTGGAAATAGATTGGCACCACCGGCACTTTGAGTTGCTTGATAATGCGGATTATCGAGGGCTGCCACTTGCGGTCTTCGATGCGCAGATTGGTGGTGATTTTCGACACTGCACCTGCGGGGAAAAATCCCACCGGAACGCCCTCTCTCACCAAACTCATAGCCTCGCGAATCCCCTTCATTGTGATGGCGCGCTTCTCCGGGTCGTTGGTTGCAAACGGATCTACAGCAATAAAATTCGGGCGCATTGCCGAAATATAGTTGAGGATGAGGTTTACCATCACTTTGTAGCGCGGATTGCGCGATGCCACAGTGTCGATGAGAGTAACCCCATCGAGTGCGCCAAACGGGTGGTTCGACACAGTGATAAAAGCCCCTTTTTTCACCATTTCATCGAGGATTTCCTCATTATCGATGCGCTTGGAGATGTTCAAATCGCGAAGCACACCTGCCACAAAGGGAGCGCCCGGGGTGTCGCAGTTGTCGCTATGGAGTTTGTTCACTTTATCCATTTTGAGCAAATGCAACAAGGTGTTTACCAGTCGGTACTTCCCTTTGAGAGCCGGCACCAAGTGCATAATGTCGTCGGCATCAAGCACTGTGCGCTTTATTGGAGTTGTATTATTATCGTTCATCCTGTAATTTATAGTATGGTGTTCAAATTGTTTAAAATCCCATAGACGGCACAACTTTCAAGAAGGTGCACCGCCACTGCAGTGCAAAGATAGTGCAAACCGAACGCAATACCAAAAGAAAAGCCAAAAGATTTTCTTTTGAATTGCTGAGGTGCCGCCTATCTTATCCAAAGATAGTGCAAATGAGCGGAATATCAAAAACAAAAACGTGGTTTTTGAGTTGAAGGGTTGATGAGGGTGAAGAGCTTATGAGTGCCGCCGGATAGTATAAGCGTGTCCCGACCTCGAGGCAGGACACGCCTATGTGGAAATAGAATGTACTAAATGAACAGATTCACATTGGCTTGCTCGGCACGCTCCATATAGGAGGCTACACCGCCAATTGTTACGTTGTCGAGCAGCTCCTCACGCTTCACGCCCATCACATCCATCGACATCTGGCAGGCGATAAATTCCACCCCATTGTCGATGGCTTGCTGTCGGAGCGACTCGAGGGAATCAACACCCTTCTCCTTCATCAGATAGCGCATCATGCGCGAACCGATGCCGAGCATGTTCATCTTTGAGAGTGAGAGTTTGGTGGAGTCGGATGGCAGCATCCATGAGAACATACGTCCGAAGATATCTTTCTCAACCTTGGGCTTATGCACCTTCTTGATGGCGTTCAGCCCCCAGAAGGTGAAGAATATACTCACCTTCTCACCTGTGGCAGCGGCACCATTGGCAAGAACAAAGGTTGCCAAAGTCTTGTCGAGGTCGTCGCTGAAGAGGATAAGGGTTTTAGCCTTAGGAAAGCCTGTTTGCGGCTTGGCGGTCTCGGCTGCACAGGGTGTTGCCTTCTCTATCACAACCGTATGCACTCCCGCTTCCGAATGCTTGCCGATGAAACGATTGCCTGTAGTGCGACACCACGCCTCGGCATCGCGAGGGAATCCGGCATCGGTAGCCTTTATCTCAAGTTGTTCACCCGGTTTCAGAGAGTCCATGGCGTTTTTCATCTTAAGGATAGGACCAGGGCATTGCATGCCACAGGCATCAACCTTGATGATGAGGCTCGGCGCAGCTACACCGCAGGAGCCTGTTGTATACGACGATGGTTGAGCCGCCGGGGTGAATGCTTCGGGAGCCGGAAGTTTGGTTGTAGCAGCCTTGTAGGTCTTGAGTCCTCCGATGAGATTGCGCACCTTCTTGAAGCCATGTTCTTTCAGGATGTTTGAAGCCAAATAGCCGCGGAGTCCCACTCCGCAGAACAGCCACAATTCGCGGTCGGAAGGAATCTCGGAGAGGCGACGGCGCATGTCGTCAAGCGGAATATTCACCGCACCCGGAATAGTCCCCAAGGCATATTCATCGGGGGTGCGCACATCTATGAGCATGACCTTCTGCAAATCGGCATCCTTCAGTTCGCGCCAATACAGAGGGTTCATCTTGCCGCTAAGTATGTTGCAAGCCACATATCCTGCAATAGCCACAGGGTCCTTGGCAGATGAGAACGGTGGCGCATAGGCATGTTCCAAGCGGGTGAGTTGCTCAACGGTGGCACCCTGCTTGATAGCGAGTGCAAACTGGTCGATGCGGGTGTCAACCCCATCATAGCCCACTATCTGCGCGCCATATAGGCGACTATCCGCCGGTGAGAATGTGATTTTTATGTCCATCTGCCGCGAGCCGGGATAGTAGCCGGCATGAGCACCGTTATGTATGGTGGCAGAGAGGTAGGGAATATCCATCTGCTTGAGGCGTTTTGCCGGCAAACCGGTGGAAGCCACCGTAATATCAAACACCTTGGCGATGGAGGTTCCTATAGAGCCCTCGTATTTCACCTTGTTGCCCAGCACCATGTTGTCGGCAACGATGCGCGCCTGGCGATTGGCGGGTCCTGCCAGGAAATTGAGCCAAGGCTTGCCCGTTATGGGATGGGGAAACTCTATGGCATCGCCAACGGCATAGATGTGCTCATCCGAAGTCTGCAAATATTCGTTCACTCTGATGCCTCTCATCTCGCCAATCTCCAGTCCGGCTTCCTGTGCCAAGCGTGTTTCGGCTTTCACGCCAATGCTCAGCAGCACCATGTCGGCATGAAGCGAGATGCCCGACTTGAAATGCACTGTCAATTCATCACCTTCGCGTGAGAAACTCTCTACAGCCTGTTCGAGATAGAGCCGTACATTATGTTGCAACAAGTGTTCGTGAACAAGAGCCGCCATCGAGTAATCGATAGGTCCCATAACCTGTGGCGCCATTTCAACCACTGCCACCTCGGCGCCTGCATGGCTTAGGTTTTCTGCCATCTCAAGTCCGATAAAGCCGCCACCCACAATTACTGCGCGTCTCACGTTGTGGGTGCTCATATACGACTTAATGCGGTCGGTGTCGCTCACATTGCGCAGGGTGAAAATACCCTCGCTTTCGATACCCTTCAATGGTGGCACCACCGGCGAGGCACCCGGCGAGAGTAACAATTTGTCGTATGGCTCCACACACTCGCTGCCATCGGCAGCGCGCACTCTTATCTGCTTTTTGGAGGCATCAATAGCGACAACCTCATTCTCCACACGAACATCGATATTGAAACGCTTCCCGAAAGCCTCCGGGGTCTGCACGAACAACTTATCGCGCTCTTCGATTACGCCTCCTATGTAATAAGGCAGTCCGCAGTTGGCATACGAGATATATTTTCCTTTCTCAAAAAGGACTATTTCGGCATCCTCGGTGAGTCGTCGAATGCGGGCGGCAGCCGTAGCACCACCTGCCACACCTCCAACGATAAGAAATCGGGTCTTGTTGGTCGTCATAGTCATTACTGTTTTACGTTACTATGTTGCAAATATAGGCATTTCACATCTCATCTACAAACATATTATTGTTATTTCGAGTTATTGTTCACGGCTCTTTCATTTAAAAATAGCTCTCCATATCAAAAACAGCATTATTTTATAGCGAGGATTCGGGCGGGATTTTCGCTCGTTTTGCATTTCTCCTT
>SFER01000016.1 GCA_004557195.1 Bacteroidales bacterium
GCCGGTGCAGCCTTCGCCGGTGATTGGGTTGTAGGCGTTGGCGCGGGCGGCGAGTGCCTTGCGGCGCTCGAGGTTTTCGTTGATTATGTCCTGCGGGGTGAAATTCATTTGATTTTTTATAGGGCCAATGGGGCCAATGGGGCTAATAGGCATTTTTGATTTGTCTTGGTGCAAAGATAGGGCGCGGCGATGGCGGGCGCGTGCAGATTGCGCACAATTTGGTGATTTAACCTGATTTTAACGTGCATTTTGGCGATTGAGGGTATAAAATGCAAATTCCGCCAATACAATTGGTGATAAATCATTATTCGATGATGATGAATCAACACAACCGGCAAGGCCACGCCCCCCCCCAAAAAAAAAAACAAAAGGGCGAGCCGGTCTCACGACCGTCAGCCCTTTGAATCAACTTCAGTTAGAGTGTTTTATAATGATGATGTGAACATGCTGTTATTATTCTTCACGCGGTGCGGTGGCTACCGAGTGGCGTGCTACATAGTCGGCAAACTGTGCCTTGTAGGTTTCCGACACAGGTATGTATTGCTTGCCAAAAACGATGCGGTTGCGGTCGATGAGCCGTATTTTTGTGGTGTTTACAACAAAAGAGCGATGCACCCTCAGGAATACCGACTCGGGAAGTTTGTTTTCAAGCACTTTCAGGCTCACGAGCGAGAGAATGGGCTGTGGCTGCGATTCGAGATAGATTTTCACATAGTCTTTAAGCCCTTCTATATACAAGATGTCTTTTACCTCTATTTGAATCATCTTGTATTCGCTCTTGATGATTATGTAGTCGCCTGTTGAAGCACTGCTGTGGGCGTTGCGGCGATTCAGCTCCACCCATTTTAGAGCCTTGTTGGCGGCGGTGAGAAATTCGTTGTAACTCACAGGCTTCATAAGGTAGTCGAGAGCATTGGCGCGGAATCCCTCGAGTGCGTATTTCTCAAACGCAGTTATGAAGATAATGCGACAGGTTGGAGGAACAACTTTGGCAAATTCGATTCCGTTGAGTTCCGCCATCTGGATGTCGAGGAAGACAATGTCTATCTCATCGGATATAATGGTCTTGATGGCTTGCGAAGCCGATGCAAATGTATTCACAAGTTGCAAAAATGGTGTCTGTTTCACATATCCTGCTATGAGTTCGAGAGCGAGTGGTTCGTCGTCAACGACGCAGCATCTAATTTTTGTCATAGTCGTTTTGTTTTAAGTTTATAGAGATTGACGCATAATATTTGTCGCCATTAATACCATGTTTAAATGTGTGTCGTTCGGGATAGAGAATCGACAAGCGTCGTGTGAGGTTTGCAATACCTATTCCCGAGCCGCTCTTGTCGTTGTCGTCCTTTGGGAAATAGCTGTTCTCAACCACGCAATCAATTATCGAGTCAATCACCGAAATATCCACCTTGATAAAGCAAGGCGACGATGGCGACACACCATGCTTGAAGGCATTCTCGATGAGCGAGATGAAAAGCAGTGGCGCAATGCGCAACTGGCTTATTGCCTCCGGGTCTTTAACGATATCAACAATGAGTTGCACATTGGAATTGAGGCGCAGGCGCATCAATTCTATGTAGTTGCGCAGAAAGTTGAGTTCCTTTTCGAGAGCAACTTCCGGCTCGTTGTTGTCGTAGAGCACATAGCGGAGAAGGTGCGAGAGTTCGTGCACCGTTTCTTGCGCTTTGGTAGGACTAATTGCTATGAGCGAATAAATGTTGTTGAGCGTGTTGAAAAGGAAGTGAGGATTGAGTTGGTTTTTAAGATTTTTCAACTCACTTTCGTTCCGCTCGGCAATCATTTGCTCTTCCATTTTCTTCCAATTTGTCCATTTCTCGTTGAGTTTCAGTGCTATTGCGAGTGCTATCACGAGGAGAAGCATACCGCCGTCGCGAATCAAAAACGATAATAGGCTCAGCAACACTTTGTCGAAAGACGGGGGAGTGGGACCGAAAGCATGTTTTCCGGGGGGGCGTAAGTTGTTGGTATGTCCATAGACCCTATTGGCGAGATACATTAAAGCCACAAATAGACACACTATGAGAATATTAACCACTATGAAAATCCATCGCTTTTTCTTATTGAAGAAATAACGGTCGATAAAATAGTAGAAATTGATGTAGAACATGAGGATGAAGAACAACGGCTTTGTTGCCCAAAAGAGTGGTGTCGGGCGCTCCATCGACATAAAAAAGTCGGGCAGCAGAAATATGATGCACAACAAGATGAAATGGGTGAAAAACTGTGTCCCGCGCATCATCTTTTTTGATATGTCTTGCTCGCTGTTATTCATAACGTATTGCTTCTATAGGGTCAAGGTTGGATGCTTTTTTAGCCGGATACCAGCCAAAGAATATACCTGTGATTGTACACACTGCAAATGATAGAATCACAGAATAGATTTCGATAACTACCGGCCAATTCAGTGCAAAATTAGAAATTGGGATAATTTTGTACAAAAGTAATAGATTAATCGACGAATATGTTACTAAAAAGGCGAAATTTAACACTTAAAGCCCCGGTTTCGGAGCCAAGTGTTAAAATTTCGCTATTTCCAAGTTGTTTAATCTTCGGGATAGAGAAGATTCTCGGGTTTGGCACATTCAAGCACCTCCACGAGATATTTGCGAGCCTCCCATTTTGCCATTGGAAGGTTGTTGAGCATGTAGTTTCCGCAGTCGCGAGGCGATGCCCCGGGGATATCGCCATCGAAATCGGCAATGAAGCGGAATGTCTCGGTGATTAGTGGAAGGATGTCGCTTGAAGTGTAGTCTCCGGCAACAAGGAGGTAGTTACCGGTGCAACACCCCATCGGACCCCAATAGATTATGCGGTCTTTCCACTCTGGATGGTTGCGCAGGAATGTGGCGGCGAGGTGTTCGATAGTGTGAAGTGCCGCCTGTCCCACAGCCGGCTCGCGGTTGGGCTCTTTCATGCGAATATCGAAAGTGGTAACCACCGCGCCACCCGGCAACGTGTCTTTGCGCGACACATACACACCGCGCAACAGCTTGATGTGGTTGATTGTGAAACTTGCGATTTTCTCCATAATATGTTAGAATTTTGAGAGCAAGAAGCGCACGATGTTGAAAGTGTGTTGCGGCGCAATCTCCCAGAAGTTGTCATATTGAGCCGAGTTGTCGTTGCTGGTTCCCGGGGAGTCGCTAATCACGCGTATGCAGAGGAATGGGACATCGCGCAACTTGCACACTTGGGCGATTGCCGCCGATTCCATATCCACGGCGAGAGCCTTCGGGAAGTGTGCCTTGATAGATTCAATCTCTTCGATAGAAGCGATGAATCGGTCGCCCGAGCAGATAAGCCCCGGTTTCACCCCCTCTTCGTCATCGAGAAGGTCAACCAAGTCGTTGTCGCTTGTGAAGAACAGGGGATAGCCCGAAGCCTCGCCATATTGAGTGCCGGGACCACACCACACATCGTGATAGGCAATTTGTGTAGCCACCACGATATCCATCACATTGATCGACTTGTCGGCACCGCCGGCAACACCGGTGTTGATAACAACATCTACGTTGAAATTGTTGAGGAGCGTGAGAGTGCCGATAGCTGCATTCACTTTTCCAATGCCGCACTGCATTATTGTAACATTCATGCCGTTGATAGTGCCTGAATAGAGACGGTATCCGTCTATGACAAGTTCTTTTGGCTCATTTACAAGCGGCAGAAGTAGGTTTAACTCTTTTTCCATCGCCACCACGATGGCGACATTATTGATTTGTTCCATAGAATTTATTTTTGCACTCCAAAGATAGTGAATTTTTATAACAAAGCAACGAAAGGGCGGAAAAAATGTTTTTTTTCGTGTAAGAAAGGGCGAATTGTCAACCGTTTATTATATATTCTCCAAAATAGGTTTGGTTTAATTTGCGCTCAATATCTTTTAAGGTAATAATATTATTAGATAATTGAGTGCTGTTCACCAACAGGTATATCGTATTTGTGGTATCATAAACTTGATAAAATGTTTTAGGACCAAACAGGCTTATCATCATTCGCCTATAGAATTTGAATCGACGACTACCTTTTTCTTTATCCACCTTTTTCCCTTTTATGTCTTTATCCAAATCAGGAGCCGCAACAAAACCGAATGAGACCAAATGGTCTCTGCGATAGTAATCCAGCATAACCTCAATACAAGAACGCACTATGGTTCGAGGCTCATAGTCGTTGGTGAGAAGTGAATACCTGTCGTTACTTTTTTGCACCCCTTTCCAATAAAATTTTATGCCATAAAACTCGTGTTCAAATCCTTCGACCTCAACGATGTAACGTTTATTGGACTTTGTAGATTTGAACGTCCATAAATCAACAATGCGAAGTGAAGTGTGATCCTTACTTCGCATTATGAATGTAGGTTTATAATATTCCGGATATTGACTCACGGAAGTATATACTGATACGATGGGATTCGCATAAACTGACGTTCATCGTTTGTCACTGCCTTTAGTTTAATTTCGATAACCTGAACTCCGGAAGTCGAAATATTATTCCTATCTCCAATCCGGACCATACGAGCGGCAGGCAATGCTGTTTTTTTTAATCCTTTCATGTCTTCTTGTATTTAGAGTTATTAGGCAATGCGCGTTCAGTTATTGTTTTGCAAAGTTAAAACAATATTTTCAATGTTACAAATTTTCAAGCATTAAAAAATGAGAGTTGAACTGCCTCAGCCTCAGAAACAGTGGAGGGGGATTAGAAGGGGTAGCGGCGGCGCGGGTTCTTGGGAAACCACCCCTTGCGCACTCGTTCTTGCTGCTCAAACACTTCGAGAATTGTCCAAAACGAGGAGAATGAGAACACCCCGAGCAGCACCGACCAAAATAGGCTGTCCACCCATATCGAGGCGGCTGCACCGGCGATTCCGAGGATAAGGAACCACCACCAGCAGCGGGTGCCGAAGTAGTATTCACATTTTATCACCACCGGATGAAAGAGTCCGATGATAAGGAATGTGCAGATGCCGATTGCAAGTCCTGTGAGATGATATTGTGAGAGAAATTCGAGCATTATTTTCGATTCTTTGAGATGTAGGATTTCACTTCGCGGAATAGGTCGGTGGCAAATACGAAATCGTTGAGAGCCTCGCTGGTGGAGTCGTATATGATGTCTTTGTTGCCTGTCCAGTCGAGGTGTCCGCGATTCACGAAGATGATATTTTCACCAATCCCGAGCACGGAGTTCATATCGTGAGTGTTGATGATTGTGGTGATGCCATATTCGTGGGTGATATCGCTGAGGAGCTCATCGATAACAATCGAAGTTTTGGGGTCGAGACCCGAGTTGGGCTCGTCGCAGAACAGATATTTGGGATTCATCGATATTGCTCGTGCGATAGCGGCACGTTTCTGCATACCACCACTAAGTTCGCTCGGGAATTTGTTCTCCGAGCCGGTGAGGTTCACACGGTCGATGCAGAATTGAGTGCGTTCGTTGATTTCCTCCTCGCTCATGTCGGAGAACATCATCAGCGGAAACTTGACATTTCCAAACACCGTTTCGGAGTCGAAGAGGGCTGAGCCTTGAAACAGCATGCCAATTTCTTTGCGGAGATTCTTCACTTGGGAAATACCCATCTTCATGAGGTCGCGACCGTCATAGAGGATTTCACCATGTTCGGGACGCACAAGTCCCACGATGCTCTTCATCAACACGGTTTTACCCGAGCCGCTCTGTCCGATAATAAGGTTGGTCTTGCCATCATAGAAAGTGGCGCTGATGTCGTGAAGAATAGTCTTGTCGTCAAACGACTTTGTGATATTTTTAACTTCAATCATTGCTTGACAGGGGGATTATTGAAGGAGAACTTTGGTGAGCACCACGTCCATGAGCAGGATGAGGATGCTGCTGGCTACAACCGAGTTGGTACTTGCCTTGCCCACCTCGAGCGAGCCACCTTTCACATAATAGCCGTAGTATGCCGGCACCGTTGCGATAATGAAGGCGAAAATCAGCGACTTGATGAGCGCATACCACACATACCAGTCGTTGAAGAAACTCTGTATGCCGTAGAGATATTTAGATACCGAGAACATATTGGTTACGGCAGCGATGAGATAGCCTCCAAACAGACCTGTGCACATACTGAATATTACCAAAACCGGAATAAACGACACCATGGCGAGCACTTTGGGGAGCACCAAATAGTTGGCAGAGTTTACGCCCATAATCTCGAGAGCGTCGATTTGCTCTGTAACACGCATCGTTCCGATTTCCGATGCGATGTTGGAGCCGATTTTTCCGGCGAGAATAAGGCAGAGCATCGACGACGAAAATTCAAGAATGATAATTTCGCGCGTGGCGAGACCCACCGCATAGCGGGGCATTAGCGGGCTGGTGGTGTTGAGGTGCATCTGGATAGCGCACACTGCACCGATAAAAATAGAGATGATGATTACGAGCGGAATGCTGTCGATTCCGAGTTTCATAATCTCATCGATATAACGTCGTCCAAACACCCTCATTTTGTCGGGAATTGTAAACACTCTTCCCATAAAGAGGCAGTATTTGCCGAAAGTTTTCAGAGATTCTGTTATTACCATAATATATTATGTAGAAATGCGAGTGCAAAGATACGCAATTTTGTGTCATTATCGCAAATTGTGGTTGTCATAATGCGAAATTTTGACCAATTATACCACCATTTGATTTAAGTTTTTGATTTGACACCTGTGTGTGTCTTGCCGGAACAACTATCGTAAATGGCGGAAAATGCAAATTTTATGGGAATTATTGGTGAAGTGTGATTTTTTTTGTGTAAGTTTGCACTACAATTTCGAGCGTATCACAAACTTTAATTTCTAAGTCGATGATTATCATTGGTATTGCCGGAGGAACAGGTTCCGGAAAAACAACAGTAGTGAAAAAAATCATGCAACGCTTGCCGAAAGGCGAGGTGGGTATCATTTCCCAGGACTCTTATTACAAAGATTCCAGCCATGTGCCGGTGGAGGAACGCCAGAAAATCAATTTCGATGAGCCGGCAGCCTTCGATTGGGATTTGCTTCTCGACCACCTGAAGGCGCTGAAAGAAGGAAGTGCTGTGGAAATGCCCACATATTCCTATCTCACCTGTACCCGACAAGAGGAAACAGAGCATCTCGACCCACACGAAGTGGTGTTGCTCGAAGGTATCCTTGTGCTCAGCGACAAGCGCCTGCGCAACATGATGGATATCAAAGTGTTTGTCGATGCCGATGGCGACGACCGCCTCATTCGTGTAATCTCTCGCGACTGTATCGAGCGCGGACGCACTCCCCAAATGGTAATCGACCGCTATGAGCGAGTGCTCAAGCCGATGCACCTCAAGCACATCGAGCCAGCCAAGCGATTTGCCGACTTGATTGTGCCGCAAGGCGGACACAACGAGGTGGCTATCAATCTGCTCACAGATTATATAATGGGCCGTATCAATAACAAATAAGTCGATGCAAGAAATCAACGAGGAAATAATTGCCGCTACACAGCCCGAAATCCCGGTGGGCGATGAGAATCACATGGTGCTCCGCACCGAGAACCTTGTGAAGAAGTATCGCCAACGCACTGTGGTGAACCATGTGTCGATAAATGTGCGTCAAGGGGAGATTGTGGGGCTTCTCGGTCCGAATGGAGCCGGTAAAACCACTACATTCTATATGACCGTGGGGCTGATAACCCCCAATGAGGGGCAGATTTTCCTCAACGACTTGAACATTACAAAATATCCGGTGTATCGCCGTGCACAGAATGGTATCGGCTATCTTGCACAGGAAGCGTCGGTTTTCAGAAAACTCAGCGTGGAGGACAACATCCGTTGTGTGCTCGAAATGACCGACACCTCGCGCGAGTATCAGCGTGAGAAGCTCGAAAGTCTCATCTCGGAGTTCCGCCTCGAGAAGGTGAGGAAAAACCTTGGCGACCAGTTGTCGGGAGGTGAGCGCCGCCGCACCGAGATTGCGCGATGCCTCGCCATCAACCCCAAATTTATCATGCTCGACGAACCATTCGCCGGAGTTGACCCCATCGCGGTGGAGGATATTCAGCACATCGTGTATAAACTCAAGGAGAAAAATATCGGTATTCTCATCACCGACCACAACGCCCCCGAAACACTAAGCATCACCGACCGCGCGTATCTGCTCTTCGAAGGAAAAATCCTGTTCCAGGGCACGAGCGAGGAACTTGCGGTGAATCCCACAGTGAAGGAGAAATATCTCGGACGCAGTTTCGTGTTCCATCGCAAAAAATTCGATTAGGCGCGGATTTGCTCTGCCGTGCTATTCCACCTGCTGGATGGCAAGCGAGATTTTCACTTTTTGATTCTTGATTTTCTTCCCTTCGACTGCCTTGATGGTAGCCTTTGCCTTGTTGTGGGGTACAGCCACAAGAGAATAGTGGTCATAGCAGTTGATTGCGCCAATCTCGCCACCTTGCAGGGAGGCATTATTTACCAGGAATCCCACGATATCCCCTTTGGAAATTTTTTCTTTCTTTCCCGCTTTGAAATAGAGAGTGGCGCAAGGCGCATTGAGATCCATCTTGGCATCGGAGTCGAGAGATTCATCGCTGTCGAAGGCCATGTATTCCGGGATATGCTCGTCGGCAGCGACAATCACATGCACCGCTCCCGAAGCATCGATGCGTGCCGTGCGGCCGTTGCGGTGGGTGAAAGCCGCGGCATCCACCGGGAGGTGGTAGTGGATGATGTGTTTCACTTCCGCGATATCCAATCCGCGCGAGCCGAGGTCGGTAGATACAAGCACTAAGAAACTGCCGTTGTTGAACATCGCAATCGCCTTTTCTCGCTCGTTTTGCTCCATTCCGCCATGGTAGATGCCGGCAGGAACGCCGTTTTGCCGTAGGAAGTCATACACCCTCGCCGCTGCGTCGCGATGGTTGACAAACACGATGCTGCGGGTGTTGTCTCGCTGATTGGCAAGAAGCAGGAGCAGGGTGTCGAGTTTGTCGCGTTGCGGCGACACCACTTTGAGAATGTCGAGGCGAGTGCGCAATTCGGTCTCCGCTTCTTCGTGCCTTATAGTTACCGGCGAAGAAATTCTCACGAAATCGGGGATTTCGTCGATGGCGGTAGCCGAAGTGAGAAAGCGGCGTTTGAGGTTCGGCATACGATGAATGATGCGCTCCATCTCTTCGCTGAAGCCGAGTTGTAATGACTTGTCAAACTCGTCGAGCACAAGAAACCGGGTGCGATACACATCGACATTCTTTCGGTTGATGTGGTCGAGAAGCCTTCCAGGAGTGGCGATGATGATATCCGGCTCCACTTGCAGCGATGCCTTCTCATCGGCAGCGTTGTGCCCACCATAACAAGCTGTGATGCGACAATCCCCTGCGATTTTGCGCGCTATGTCGGCAATCTGCATCACGAGTTCGCGCGAAGGCGCAATCACCACCGCTTGCAGCCGTCCCGCGGGTTGCAACTCTTTGATTAGCGGGATGAGGAAAGCAAGAGTTTTGCCCGAGCCGGTAGGGGAGAGGAGCACGATGTCGCCGCGACTGGCGGCAGCGGTGTCGAGCATATTGGATTGCATCTTGTTGAGCGAGTCGATTCCGAGGCGGCTATTCACAGCCGATAAAATATCTTTCAGTTTCATTTTGCGAGAAATATAGGGCAGTAGAATGCTTTAAGTCCTATTAGTTGGTTAAAAAATACAAATATTTAATCTGATTTTGAGCACAAATGTAGAGTAATGAAAAAATATACTTAATTTTGCAATGTGTTTTTCATAGTATTAGATTAATTGTGAGGGTAGATTTCGGGAGAAATCTATTCCTCTTTTTTTATACCTTTTATTAGATATTCTCTTTCTCTTTGATGGCTTTGAGCGCTGTGGCAAGTTGGTCGGGACAAGAAGTGCGCTTCATTCCACACCTTATTCCCGAGAGGCGTGCAATGGCATCGTCGCATTTCATCCCTTTAACGAGAATAGCAACCGCTTTGAGGTTGCCATCGCAACCGCCGTAGAAATGCACATCGTTGATAATTCCATTTTCCACCTCGATATCGATTTGCGAGGAGCAAGTGCCTTGTGTGCGATAAGAATATTTTGCCATAAAGATTAATTTTCTGATGATTGAAAAACCTGTAACAAAAGTTCGCGGTCGATAACCGAGATTTCGCTTGTGGTGAATGTAATCACCCCCTGTTTTGCGAGAGTGTTGAGGCTATTCATGAGCGAAGTGCGTTGCACACCGAGCATGGCGCACATATCTTTTTGCCTGAATTCCACTTTCAACTCGCGGCTACCGCGTTGAGTGAGCGACAGCACAATGAACGCAAGGCGCTCGGCAACCGAGCCCGATGAAAGCGACAACACCGCCTGAATATTCTTCTGGTGGTTGCGCGAAAGCATATTCAGGATGTTGAAAATGAACAATTTGTCGTTTTGCAGAATGTTGATATAGTCTGCCTTGTCGATTTGCAAGATGCCGCATTCGCCATGGGCGGTAACGGTGAAAGGGTAGGTGGTGTCGATGCCGAAAAGACGCTCGGGACCGATGACGTTGGGCGCATCGATAATCTCCGACACTACCACTTTGCGGTTGATGCTTGCGGTGCGACGAACGATGCTGCCCGACACCAGAAAACGGAGGTGGGTGCAGGTTTCGCCACTCTCTATAATCGTTTCGCCATTGCCATATTTGAGGAAATGGAATTTTGTAGTCTCTATCAATTCAGAAATCTTGTCATGGCTAACGCCTTTGAAAAGCGGAAGTTCCATGATTGTTTCATACATACTGCTCATAAAATAAATAGCCAAATTTTTTGTGCAAAGATAATCAAAAACTGTTAATTCACCGCGTTAATTTTTACAAATATGCGGTTGCGGAGCGGAAAACTATGAGAGGCGACTGTCGCGGCGTTGTTTGAAATAGATTTGCGACGAGTTGATGATGTTTTGCCATGCGACATAAGCAGCCGGAGCCACCGAAGAAAGCGGGTTGAGATAGGTCATCGCCACCCAGATAGCAAGAATCGTGTTTTTTTGTCCGAGCCCTTGCGCGCCGGCAATTTTGTCGCCAAAGGCGCCGCCAATGCGCCGCCCGATGTAGAACTGGGCGCAACACACCACCAGCGAGCCAAGAGCGAGCCAAATCATATCACCGAGTTCGTTGAGCGGTTGTTGCATCACGAAACTCACCGAGTTTCCTACCACGATAAACAGAGCCACCGCCCAGAGGTAGAACGAAATAGATTGGTATTTCACAAGCCTATCGTAGATTTTTGGCACCGAATAGCGCACTAATTGCGCCGTAATAAAAGGCACAAGGATGAGAGGCAGCACCTCGGCGCAAATCTTGTAGAACGATTCCGAGAAAGAGATGGCAGTGTCGGTGATTGCCGAGAGAAACAGAGGCGATGCCACAGCAAATGTGATGTTGCTGAGGAGCGAATAGGTGGCAAGCCGCGGCACAGAGCCGCCGAGCATTCCGGTGATTACCGGTGCCGAAGTGGCGGTGGAAATGAGCATACAGATAAACATTCCTTGAGCCACAAGCCCACTGATGCTCAACCCGGCGAGATAGGCAATCCAGCAACCAACGAGTTGCACCACAAGAAGCGACCAGTGAAACTTCGTGATGCGAATTTCGCGTGGCGAAACGCGCAGAAATGTGAAAAACAGCATCGCGAAAATGAGATAGGGTGTGAGAAAGCGGATATAAGCAATCCACTCGTAAAACAGTATGCCTCCCAGCATCGAGATAGGCAACATCCATGTTTTCAAGAATCTTCGCATATTTCTTCCAAAATTTCCCGCAAAGGTAGTAAAAAATGAAATATAGCGAGCCTGCGGCAACTTTAAAATTTGTATAAAAATTCACGAAACAGCCCCCGCAGATGGTCTGTGGGGGCTGCAAGTGTTATGTCGTTGAATTATTTTGTTTTGCGGTCGCGGTGCATGTTGAGCATATTTCGAGAGAAGCGAGTTTCGGCTCGTTTGAGGAGGAATAACTGCTTGGCGGAAAGGATTTCCTTGAATTTCTCAAAATATGTTGCTTCGATTTTTGCCTCTTTATCTTTCACATCGAGCATTGCCTTGGCGGTAGCCTCATATTCGAGGTCGCTCACATTGTCTGCCGATGACACTTTGCGCTCGAGTTCGCGGCTCTCCTTGTTGAGTTGATACACTTCGTCTTCCATTGCGCTGTAGAGGGGGAAGAACTTGTCTTGCTGCTCTTGCGAGAGCTCCATTTCGCGGGTGAGGAACTCTTTTTTGTATTCCCGCATATCGCTCATCCATCGGCGTTGGCGCTCTTCGGTGTTTTGAGCCGACACCATCGAAGTGCCGATAGCGATAATGGCGATAATAGAGAGGATATAAGATTTGTAGTTCATAGTCATGTATTATTTTATAGAATCATTGAAAATGTCTTCATCGGAGATTTCCACGCTGTCTTCGCAAAGCTGTTGGAGAAGGTCATATTCGTTGAAATCTCCTGTGAGAACGAAGTCATCGACAAACGACTCGTTGTTGAATGCCTTTGCGATAGAAGGATTGTAGTAGGGGTTGTTGTCGCGCATATCGGTGAAGAGATGCATCATACACCAAATCCCGCCAAACATAGCCGCCATATAGATCCAGGGGCGGACGTGGTGCCACAAAGTGGGCTTCACTTCCTGCTCAAACTCGCGGTCGGGGAGTGATTCCGTCATTTTCTTGGCGAAATCGGCAAAATAGCCATCCGGCACCTTGAAGCCGGTTTGCTTGCCTATCTTTGATAATATTTCAGAATCTTCCTTTTTCATATCCGTTTATTTGACTACTCAATCAACAAAAAGTTTAAATGTTATTCAAAAAAACTTTCAATCTTTTTCACGGCGTGGTGAAACGACGCTTTGAGCGCGCCCACCGAAGTGCCGAGAATTTCGCTAATATCTTCGTATTTCATCTCGTCGAAGTAGCGCATGTTGAACACCAGTCGCTGCTTCTCGGGAAGTTGAGTCACAGCTTCTTGCAATTTCAGTTGCAAGTCGTTGCCATCAAACCATTCATCGGCGGCAAGCGCTTTCACCGCCTCTGCCATGTCGTCGATGCTTGCGGTGTTGCGGCCTTGCTCCTTCGAGAGGAAAGTGATAGCCTCGTTGGTGGCAATACGGTAGAGCCAAGTGGACATTTTGGCATCGCCGCGGAAGTATTCGATGCTGCTCCACGCCTTGAGGAAAGTGTTTTGGAGCACATCGTTAGCGTCGTCGTGATTGAGCACGAGTTTTCTTATGTGCCAATATAGAGGCTCGGTGTAGTGTGCAATCACCTTGCCGAATGCGTCCTTTACATATTCGGGATTCTTGAGCTGCTCTATTATGTCTTTTTCGTTATATTCCACGATTTCGCTTTTTGAGAGTGTAAATTTAGTCAAAATTTCTCAAATACGTAATGTTTTAGAGGAATATTGACTAATTTTGTGAGAAATTTAATCGATTTTAATATGGAATTGAGTTTATCCTCCATTATATTGGCTCTCGGGCTAACACTTGTAGCCGGTCTTTCCACCGGACTCGGAAGTCTGATGTCGTTTTTCGCCAAGGCACAAAACACGAAGTTTCTCTCCACCGCGCTAGGCTTTTCGGCAGGTGTGATGGTGTATATCTCCTTCCTCGACTTGATGCCGGGGGCGGTTGACGATTTGGCTGCCGATTTCGGCTCGTCGGCAGGGTTGATAGCCACTATCGCCTTCTTTGCCGGCATTGCAATGATTGCACTCATCGACTTTTTTATCCCCGACGATGAGAACCCGCACCAAAATCATGGCACGATAGGCGATGAAAAAGGACCCAACATGCATCGCACCGGGCTGATGCTTGCGCTGGCAATCGGTGTGCACAACTTCCCCGAGGGGCTCGCCACCTTTGCCGCCGCGCTCGAAGGATTAGAGTTTGCCATACCTATTGTTGTGGCAATCGCCATCCACAATATCCCAGAAGGCATTGCCGTGTCGGTGCCCATCTATCACTCCACCGGCAATCGTGCCAAGGCTTTGCGATTCTCCCTCTTGTCGGGACTTGCCGAGCCTGTGGGCGCACTGTTTGGAGCCTTGTTCCTGCTTCCGTTCTGGAGCCCGATGGTGAGTGCCTTGCTCATGGCATTTGTCGCAGGCATTATGGTGTATATCTCGTTTGACGAGTTGCTCCCCAACAGCGAGCGATTCGGCCACCATCATTTTGCCATGAGCGGTGTTGTTGCCGGGATGGCAGTTATGGCAATCAGCCTGCTCATCCTATAATCTTCTCCCTATCCACGCTGCAAAGTTATATTGCGGCAAACAGATATATTTGCATATTAAGCTGTTTCTTGCAAATTAACCGATTTTTAACTAATATTTTATGCTATCTTTGCGCTATCGAATGGCGAAATGCTTCAAACTCGCCCTAAAATAGTGCTTTTGACACTGTTTAGGGTGCGTTGTTAAGAGTTTTTAAGGGGATGAAGTGTTTGTTATTTAATAGAAAATGACTAACTTTGCAACTTTGAAGCGAGTGACCCAAAGAATTGCGCTTAAGTTAAAACTAAGAAACTACAAAATAATATAATCAAAATATCCATAACGTTATGAGTTTAAACATCGTTGTCTTGGCAAAACAAGTGCCTGACACTCGAAATGTGGGTAAAGATGCAATGAAAGAAGACGGCACCATCAATCGTGCTGCCTTGCCTGCAATCTTCAACCCCGAGGATTTGAACGCTTTGGAACAAGCGTTGCAATTGAAAGAAACACATCCCGGCTCAAAAATCACATTGTTGACCATGGGTCCTCCGCGTGCAAGCGAAATCGTTCGTGAAGGCCTCTATCGTGGTGCCGATACCGGAATCGTGCTCACCGACCGTGCTTTTGCAGGTGCCGATACATTGGCTACATCCTACGCTCTTGCCACAGCAGTGAAGCATATTGGCGAAGTTGATATCATCATCGGTGGCCGTCAGGCTATCGACGGCGATACCGCCCAGGTAGGTCCCCAGATTGCCGAGAAACTTGGTTTCCCGCAAGTAACCTATGCCGAGGAGGTGAAGGTAGAAGAAGGAAAAGCTATTGTAACCCGTCGCCTCGAGGGTGGCGTGGAGACAGTAGAATGTCCTCTTCCCTGCGTAGTTACAGTAAACGGCTCGGCTGCTCCTTGCCGTCCGCGTAATGCACGTTTCATCCAGAAATACAAATATGCAGTTACTCCAAGCGAGAAAGCAACTCTCGAAGGTGCAAAACTTGCACTTGTAGAGAGCCGTCCCGAACTCAATCTTTATGAGTGGAGTGCTGCCGAGGTGAATGCCGACCCGCAGCAAATCGGTCTTGCCGGCTCGCCCACAAAGGTGAAAACAGTGGTGAATGTAGTGTTCCAAGCCAAGGAAAGCAAGACAATCGAAGGCGAAGACAACGCTGCGCTCGAAGAATTGATAAAAGACTTGATTGCCAACCACACCATCGGTTAATGCCGCATATAATTTTCAATTAAAAAACTCACTGAAATGAACGATAATAATAATTTGATAGTATATTGCGAGTTTGAAGATGGCAAGGTTGCCGATGTGAGCCTTGAATTGCTCACCAAAGGTCGCTCACTCGCCACACAACTCGGCGTGAAACTCGAAGCCCTCATTTTGGGCAGCAACCTCGAAGGTGTTGAAGCGCAAGTGTTCCCCTATGGCGTGGATGTAGTATATAAGGTGGACGATGCTCGTCTTTATCCCTATTCTTCACTTCCACACTCATCGGTGCTCATCAACCTTTTCAAGGAGATTAAACCACAAGTGTGCCTCATGGGCGCAACACACATCGGTCGCGACCTCGGTCCGAGAGTGTCTTCGGCTCTCACCAGCGGTCTTACAGCAGACTGTACAAGCCTTGAAATCGGTCCTCACAAAGATGTAAAGACCGGCAAGGAATATGAGAACCTCCTTTATCAAATCCGCCCCGCATTCGGTGGTAACATCGTTGCAACTATCGTCAACCCCGAGAACCGCCCGCAAATGGCAACAGTGCGCGAGGGTGTGATGAAGAGCGAAATCTTTGACGCCAACTATAAAGGCGAGGTTATCAACCTCGACGCCAACAAATACACCTGCGATGCCGACTATGTTGTGAAAATCATCGATCGCCACATAGAGAAATCGAAGGTTAATATCAAGAACTCGGCAATTATCGTTGCCGGTGGCTATGGTATGGGCAGCAAAGAAGGTTTCGACTTGCTCTACGAATTGGCTGACACCCTTGGTGCCGAAGTAGGTGCTTCGCGTGCCGCTGTCGATGCCGGTTTTGTTGAGCACGAGCGTCAAATCGGTCAAACAGGTGTAACCGTGCGTCCCAAACTCTATATCGCTTGCGGTATCTCGGGACAAATCCAGCACATCGCAGGTATGCAGGAGAGCTCTATTATCATCTCGATTAACAACGACCCCAATGCTCCTATCAACACCATCGCCGACTATGTAATCAACGGCAATGTTGAGGATGTGATTCCCAAACTCATCAAGTATTATAAAAAGAATTCTAAGTAATAAAATCGCAAAAAAAATGGCAAACTTTTATACAGACAATACCGACCTGAAGCATCATTTGACCCATCCTTTGATGCGCAAAATCGTGGAATTGAAAGAACGCAATTACACCGATGCCGAAAAATTTGACTATGCGCCATTGGATTTTGACGATGCAATGGATTCTTATGAAAAGGTGCTCGAAATCGCAGGTGAAATCTCTGCCGAAATCGTGGCTCCCAATGCCGAGGATGTTGACCACGAGGGCCCTCATGTGGTAGATGGCCATGTGGTGTATGCACAAGGCACACAGAAAAACCTCGACGCCCTTGTAAAAGCCGGTTTGATGGGTATTTCGCTCCCACGCCGCTACAACGGTTTGAACTTCTCAATCGTGCCCTATATTATGGCTGCCGACATGGTGAGCCGCGCCGATGCCGGATTCGTTAACATCTGGGGTCTGCAAGACTGCGCCGAGACTATCTACGAATTTGCCGATGAAGACCAAAAAATGCGTTATCTCCCGCGCGTGTGCGCCGGCGAGACAATGGCAATGGACCTCACCGAGCCCGATGCAGGTAGCGACCTCCAGGCTGTGATGCTCAAAGCACGCTTCAACGAGGCTGACGGCACTTGGCGTCTCAATGGTGTGAAACGCTTCATCACCAACGGCGACGGCAACATCGCTCTCGTTCTCGCTCGCTCGGAAGAGGGTAGCAAGGATGGTCGCGGTCTTTCAATGTTTATCTACGACCGCAACGATGGTGGCGTAACAGTGCGCCGTATCGAGAACAAAATGGGTATCAAAGGCTCACCGACATGCGAATTGGTGTTTAAGAACGCTAAAGCCGAATTGTGCGGCTCTCGCAAGTTGGGTCTTATTAAATATGTGATGGCGCTCATGAACGGCGCTCGCCTCGGCATCGCCGCTCAGTCGGTGGGTGTGAGCGAAGCCGCCTATCGCGAGGCTATCGCCTATGCTCGCGACCGCAAGCAATTTGGCAAAGCCATCATCGAGTTCCCTGCAGTGGCAGAGATGATTTCCAATATCAAGATGAAACTCGATGCATCACGCTCACTCCTTTATGAATGCACTCGCTTCGTGGATATGTACAAGACCTACGAGGATATCGCCCGCGAACGCACCCTCACTCCCGAGGAGCGCGCCGAGATGAAGAAATATTCTCGATATGCCGACGCATTCACACCGCTCGCAAAAGGTATGGGCAGCGAATACTGCAACCAGAATGCCTACGACTGCGTGCAAGTGCATGGTGGTAGCGGTTTCATGAAAGATTACGCTTGCGAACGCATCTATCGCGACGCTCGTATCACTTCAATCTACGAGGGTACTACCCAGTTGCAGGTTGTGGCTGCAATCCGCCACGTCACCACCGGCACCTACCTCAACAAGATTGAAGAATACAATGCCGAAACTTACGCTCCGCAATTCGACGCTCTCAAGGCGAAACTCGTAGCTATGACCGAGCTTTATCGCGCTGCCGTTGCATCGGTAACCGAAAGCCACAACACCGAGTATCTCGACTTCCAAGCACGTCGCCTCGTGGAGATGGCAGGACACATCATCATGGGTTACTTGCTCCTCGGCGATGCCACTCGCAATGACAGTTTCGCTAAATCGGCTGCCAACTACATCCGTTTCGGTGAGGCTGAAGTGAAGAAGCACAGCGAATATATCGCCAACTTCGACATCGAGTCGCTTGCCGACTATCGTCAAGCCTAACCAGACAATCCACATAAAGGAGGCTGCGCTTCAAGTGATGCGCAGCCTCCTATTTGTTTGTATTAGAGTTGTTTATTCTGTTCTGTAGGGGCGAAGCAGTGCCTCTTTTATCCCTTCAATGCTGTCGGCGAAATGAATGTCGTGTTTCTCGATTAGGGAGCAATCCATTGCAAGGTTTCTCGGCTGCTCGCTGAACCGCTCCCTGTCGGGGTGAATCCATTTTTCCGGTTCTTTGAGGTTCATTGCCGCGGCTGCCTCGAGGTGGAGAGAATAACTGTCCAGAGTGTTACCGCTCCCGAAGTTGTAAATGCCGCCGGGGAGAGAAAGCGCTTTTTCGATATTCCTCACCACATCCCACACATAGGTTACACCTCGATATTCATGTGTGGCGACATTGATGACACTCCCGTCTTGGCAGGCTTTTTGCAAGTTGACAAGTATGTTGCTGTTCAGTTTCATCCGGCTGCCCGGCAAATCATACATCCAAGTGAGGCGAAGCCCCACCGACTCGGGTAGATTGCGTTGTGCACGTTGTTCAGCTTCGAGTTTGTGGTTGCCATAGATATTGACAGGTTGCAGCGGAGCATTTTCGCCGAGCGGTCCAAGCATCGGTGTGCCGTTATACACCTGGTCGCTCGACATAAACAGGAGTTTGGCGCCGGCGAGTTTGCATGCCTTGGCGATTCTCACAGTTCCTTGCACATTTGTTTTGTGCGACTCTTCGGGGTGTTGTTCGCAATACCAAGTGTTGCTCAGCGCGGCGCAGTGAATCACCGCCTCGGGGCGATGCTCCAGAATGTAAGCCTTTACGGCATCTTCATGGCTTATATGCAGTTCGTTATGCGTCGGGAGCAGCAGGTCGTACTTCTCCTTTAAATAGTGAGCCACACGGCAACCGAGAAATCCACTGCCGCCGGTTATGAGAATCTTCGCTTTCATTTTATTCGATTGACACGGGAGCCGGGAGGTGCATGCCATACATTGTGAGGTTGTTGTCGCGGGCATATTTCAGTATTCTGATGCGCGACTTGCATGCTTCATCGGCATCCATATCATAGCGGGGAGAATACTCGGGATGGCTCAGTTGGAGAGCCGCGCCGTGGATGAGGTCGGAAATCACGAGGATGCTATCTTTCTGGAACACAGTGTGTCCCGGAGTGTGTCCATATGCGGCAATAGTCTTTACCCCACCTTCCAAGGTGTCGCCGGCCTCGAATAGATGCAGACGCTCTGTGTAGGCTTCCATAACGGCTTTTGCCAATTTGCTATTGTCCCCCTCCATGGCTTGCCACGCTTCCGCTTCCACGCGGTTGATATACACACGGGCATTGGGAAACACTGCCTTGCCGTCGCTCAAGAGCCCGCCGATGTGGTCGGGGTGAAGATGCGAGATGTATATAAGTTGCAGTGAATCGGGCGACACACCCAACTCGTTGAGTTTGGGAATGAGTTGGCTGAAAGGCGCTCCCAAGCCGGCATCGAGCAAAATGTTTTTCCCTTCGGTGTTGAGCAGAAGGCAACTCATGCTCGACGGAACACCATCTTTCAGCCCTAATGCCTGCCAAATCGAGTCGGGCACATCGGGATACAAGTCGTGAGGCTGGAGAGTCCCTCCCGGCTTGTCCTCAATCCATGTGATGACTGTGCCTTTCGAGTCGTTTTCGGGCACTTTTTGGCTTCTCTGTGCACATGCTGTCAAGATGAGCAGACATGTAGCGAGTGTGAATATTTTTTTCATATTATATGTGTAATTTAGACATTTCTATTATTTGCGACATTTAATATATTTTTCAATCCGGTTGTTGTCCGTCGTGTGCTTTCCATGCACACTCAGTAAGTTTCATGTCGGTGAAGAGCGCCTTGAAAGAAGACTGCTCGGGAGAACAGGCATATATGCCGAATTTTATCTTTCCTCCTCCTTGATGTAGATGGCATACCCGCATCTGGGTGAAGTGTGTGCCGTCTTGCGAGCACTCAATGCAATAGTCATCTTCTCTACGAGACAGCCTATACCACATAGTCTTGATATTGGCAGGAATGGCGGTTGTTGCCCAATCTGAATA
>SFER01000195.1 GCA_004557195.1 Bacteroidales bacterium
TTTAACCAGGCGGATTACAAAGAAGCAAGAACCCTCAAATCCTGTCTTTCGGAGTTTCAACGCACTCTTTGATGTGGTATTATCATAGAGGTTGCCACACAAAATGGCAGCCTCTTTTTATTGAAATTTTTATGAAAATCTTACAGAAAGGCATCTATTCTCTTGTGGTTCAAGAAGGCGGTCGTACTCTCGGCTTCGCCACGAGCAACGGCGCCCGCATCATCGAGCGCGATGGTTGCTTTTTTAAGAATTTCTCAGGCGATGGGGTCCTTCACCCCTATGAAGACTGGCGGCTCACCCCCGAAGAACGTGCTGCCGACCTCGCATCGCGCCTTCCCATCGAGCAGATAGCCGGGCTAATGCTCTACAGCAACCACCAAACCCTCCCGGCAACCACCTACGACATCTCAACCTATGGCGGCAAAAAATATGAGGAGAGCGGAGCCTCGGCAAGCGACATTTCCGACAACCAAAAGAAGTTTCTCGTTGAAGACAACCTCAGGCACATCCTTGTAATCACAAATGAGAGTCCGATTGTGGCTGCCGAATGGAACAACAAGGTGCAGGCGTTTTGCGAAACACTCGGATTTGGCATCCCGGTGAACACATCCTCCGACCCGCGCCACTCGGCACGAGCCGACGGCGAATTTAACGCCGGTGGCGGCAACTCAATCTCCATGTGGCCCGGGCAACTCGGACTCGCAGCGACATTCTCGCCCGATGTAGTGCACGACTTCGCCCGCATCGCATCTCGCGAATATCGCCTTATGGGATTCACTACCGCACTCTCGCCACAAGCCGACCTTTGCACCGACCCGCGGTGGTATCGCTGCAGCGGCACCTTCGGCATAAGCCCCAATCTTGCAGCCGACATGACCCGCGCCTATTGCGATGGCTTCCAATCGTCGGAAGGGGAGTGCGAACTCAATAACGGATGGGGCTACGAGAGCGTAAATGCCATGGTGAAGCACTGGCCAGGTGGCGGTCCCTGCGAAAGCGGTCGTGATGCCCACTACGGTAACGGAAAATTTGCCGTGTATCCATCCAACAACTTCGAGACCCACAAAATTCCGTTCCTCAAAGGCGCATTTGCCCTCGACGGGAAGACAAAAATGGCATCGGCAGTGATGCCTTACTATACAATCTCGTATAATCAAACCGATGAGAATGTTGCCAACGCCTTCAATCGCGATATTATCACCTGCCAATTGCGTGGCGACGTAGGATATGATGGCGTGGTGTGCACCGACTGGCTCGTAACAGCCGACGAAGTGCATCCCGGAGTACATTCCGGGAAACCCTGGGGCGTGGAATCGCTCACGGTCGCTCAACGCCATTATAAAGCTCTAATGGCAGGCGTTGACCAATTTGGTGGCAACAAAGACGCAGGACCTGTTATCGAAGCATATAAAATGGGAGTGGCTGAACATGGAAAAGAGTGGATGGATGCTCGCATGAGACAGTCCGCCAAGCGGCTGCTACTCAACTTCTTCCGTCTCGGACTTTTCGACAATCCGTATATCGACATAGACGCAGCGAAAACAACCATTGGTTGCCGGGAATTTATGCAGCATGGTCGCGAAGCGCAGGTAAAAAGCATTGTAATGCTCAAAAACCACGCATCCACACTCCCTGTTGTCGGTAGGAAGAAAGTGTATATCCCCAAGGGGATAATTCCGGAGCATAAGAATTTCTGGGGCAGCGTGATACCCGAAGCCGTTCGCGCAACAGTAGCCGAGGAGACTCTCTCTCGGTATTACATACCCACTTCCTCGCCCGAAGATGCCGATTTTGCAATCGTGTTTATCGACTCACCGAGCAGCGTAATCGGATACAGTCTCGACGACCTTCACGCCGATGGTAACGGATACATCCCGCTGAGTTTGCAATACCGCCCCTACACGGCATCATCGGCACGCCAAGAGAGTATCGCCGGTGGCGACCCTAACGAGGATTTTGTCAATCGAAGTTATAAAGGTAAGGCAACTACTACATTCAATGAGCCCGACCTCGACCTCGTTATCGACACAAAACGCAAAATGGGTGATAAGCCGGTAATCACTGTTGTAAAGGTGAGCAACCCGTTTGTGATTTCCGAACTCGAGCCATATTCCGATGCAATCCTCCTTACATTTGATGTGTGCAACTCGGCGACCCTCGACATTATCTCGGGGCAATCCGAGCCGTCGGCATTGCTCCCGTTCCAAATGCCTCGCGATATGGAGGCTGTAGAGAGCCATTGCGAGGATGCCATCGGCGATATCGCCCCATACATCGATTCCGAAGGAAATGCCTACGATTTTGCTTTCGGGCTAAATTGGAGTGGAGTCATAGACGATGAGAGAGTGAAACAATATAGAATAAAAAACTAAATTATATTATGGTGTCAAATACTAAGCAGCAGTTTGAAGAGGTTATTAAGATATGTCGCGACCTTTTCATCAAGAAACTTCAAGATTATGGACCATCGTGGCGAATAATGCGCCCCGAGTCGATTACCGACCAGATTTTTATCAAGGCAAGACGCATTCGCACACTCGAAGAAGTGGGGGAGGCGCAAGTAAACGAGGGGATTTTCCCTGAGTTTATCGGTATCGTAAACTACGGCATCATCGGTCTCATTCAACTCGAATTGGGTAATACAATCGAGCAGGATATCACCACCGATAAAGCAATAGAATTATACGACAAGCACATCGAGCGCACCAAGCAACTCATGTATGCCAAGAATCACGACTATGGCGAGGCTTGGAGGCTTATGCGCGTGAATTCCTACACCGACCTTATTCTCTCAAAACTGATGCGAACCAAGCAAATCGAGAACAATAAGGGAAAGACA
This sequence comes from Bacteroidales bacterium, assembly GCA_004557195.1. Classification (GTDB taxonomy): domain Bacteria; phylum Bacteroidota; class Bacteroidia; order Bacteroidales; family Muribaculaceae; genus W0P31-042. The sequence continues at coordinate 2,840 of SFER01000195.1, forward strand.
ATCGTTTCCGAAGGCATCGATGCCAATTACATGGATATGATAAACTATTCCCTGTTTGGCTTGATTAAATTGCATTATGGCGAATAAACTACTCTCGAGATACACCAAGAAACAAATACTTCTCCTGTCGTCGGTCTTTGTCGTGAGGCTGATTGTGGGCGGTGTGTTTATCTATTCAGGATTTGTAAAAGCCATCGACCCTTGGGGTGTCTTTTACAAAATTACCGACTATCTCGGTGCATTGCAATTCGATTCCCTTCTCCCGTTTGCCACATTCTTCTCATTCTTTGTCCCGGTTGCGGAATTTACACTCGGTGTGTTCATCCTGTTTGGTTGCTATCGAAAAGCGGCACCTATATTGCTCACATTATCCATGCTGGTATTGCTTCCGCTCACCGGATGGCTTGCCGTAACCGATGCCGTAACCGATTGCGGATGCTTTGGCGATGCAATTCACATTTCCAACACTGCATCATTCATCAAGAATATCATTCTCACGGCTCTGCTCGTGTTCCTTGTCATATATAACAAGAGATTGAAGAATGTCTATGGATTTGCAGTGCAATGGCTTGTATTTTTCATTTCATCCTCTTTCGCTCTGATAATAGCCCTAATCGGATATGTCTATCAGCCACTCATCGATTTTATGCCATTCCAAATAGGCACTCCA
>SFER01000196.1 GCA_004557195.1 Bacteroidales bacterium
CTGCAAAAATAGTCGCATCAAACTTATAGAACTCATCCATATCCATACGAATGTCATGCTCAAGATAGTTTTCAACATCCTTCAAATAGCGCAGATTTACTTTGGCGGAGTTTGATATCAGGTCGCACAAAGCCTTTTCAGGTGATGCTATCAAGAAGGCATATTCTCCATTATGTATAATGCTTCTCACTCCAATGGAGAAAGCGTCTCGGGTGATATACTTATAATCATAATTTCCTAAAGGGGTTTGAAAACTTCGAGAATGCTTTATTGTCATGGATTGATGTGTATATACAGCTTCCGGAATTAAGCCATAATACCTCAATGCCGAAGACATGGAGATGTAAGAAGGTGCATAAAGATGATTTGCTATCAATTCATTTGAAAGTGTCTTTCTCGAATATTCAGGATTGACTACATATAGCCCCCTCTTCAATCTTATGATATATCCATTCTTCTCAAGCCAAACAACCTTCTTGTCTGCCGACTTAAGTTCCGGGTATAACGATTCGATTATTGATGTCGTTATTGGTATAACTCCTATTTCCTTTAATTTCCTATTCATGCCACAAATATAGTAAAATTTTGAACAATAAAAGAATTATTTCTTCTTTTTCTGTTCAAATATTTACTTTTTTCTATATTTTGACGAGTTTACCGGCGGTAGAAGTTACGGTCTCTCTGATATGTTTCTCTTCCACACCTCTTGTTCTTGCAACCGCCTCTATCACAGCGTCTATTTTCACTTGCGATGTGTCGGTCTCCACAAGCAGCATCTCTATCGGCACGGCTCTCACTGCCTCGATGTTAAACTTTTCCCCTATGGCAAGATAGATGCCTTTGCCTGTGAGCTGCGCCGCCGTGGCAGCGTTGCCTCTGAACCCGTGAACTATCCACGGCACGCTCGACACCGCTATCTTTCGCTCGGCAAGCAGCCTGTCAAACGCCTTTACGCAATGAATTATCAACGGCTTGCCCAGTTGCTCTGCAAGCCGGACATGATGGCGGAAAATTCTTGTCTGGGTCTCGATGTCTCCGCCTCGCAACAGGTCGAAACCACATTCTCCTATCGCCACCACTTCGGCTTTCCCGGCTACCTCATCGAGCAATACCAAATCGACATCAGCCACTGTGTCCCAGGGATGAACGCCCACCGAATACACCTTCCCTTGCTCGGGTTGGAAACTCGAGAACGAAGCATTTATAATGGCATCACAAGCCTCGGGATTGTGTGTGTGAACATCTACTATCATGGCACCGGGTCGTAACCACTGCCTCCCCACGGATGGCAACGAAGTATGCGTTTAATTGCAAGCCACACCCCTTTGAATGGTCCGTGCTTCTTTATCGCCTCGACAGCATATTCGCTGCATGTAGGTGTGTAGCGACACGATGGAGGCAACATTGGCGATATGCACGCCCGATAGAAGTAAATCGGCGCAAGGAGCAGCCAAGATATCAGCCGTTTCATTGTTCTTCGGGTTTTCTATCCTGTTCCCCTATCTTCAATGTCATCTTTTCGAGCGCCTCTTTTATTCGCTCCTCGATATGAGCATAGTCGGAGATGCGGTCCGAGAGATAAAGGAATGCCACTTCCACTATCACCCCCTCTTCATGACATTTGTCGAGGAATGTGTGCCTGTTGAGACGATATGCCTCGCGAACTCTCCGGCGCAGCAACACTCTATCCACGGCATGGCGTATCTTTTTCTTGGGAATGGTAATGAGAAACTTGCATCCTGCATATTCCCCTTCCGCCACTCTCCTCGCGGAAAACACCACTCTCAACGGATAGACAATGAATGCCTTCCCGTCCTTAAACAAATTGTCCACCGCTATGCGGCTGCGCAATTTCTCATATTTGTAGAGTCTGTTTCCTTGCATTTCTCTGAGAAATAAAAAACACCTTGCAATATCTGCGCAAAGATAGCGAAATAAGTGCAAGGTGAAAAAAAATCAAAACAAAAACTATTCTTTGTCGGCGTGCTTATCCAAATACAAGGATATAGCCGCTGTCATCGACGGAGCTTCGGGCGATGGAGCCTCAATGTCGAGTCTGAGCCCGGCATTTTTGATTGCCGCTGCTGTAGTCGAGCCGAGACATCCTATCACGATATCACCCTGCTGGAATTCGGGGAAATTCTTCATCAACGAATCCACTCCCGCGGGGCTGAAGAAGATGAGCATATCATAGTCGAAAGCCTCATCAGGTCCGAAGTCGTTGCTCACCGTGCGATACATCACCGCCTTGGTATAGTCGATACCTATTTTCTCGATGATGCTTAGATTGTCTTTGTGAACATCCGACACCGGCAAGAGGAATTTCTCCTTGGAATGTTTGTTGATATATGCCATCAAAGCCGCGTCGTCGAGTTTTCCTGTTTCACCTGCAAAGATTTTGCGCTTGCGATACACGATATATTTCTGAAGATACAATGCTATTGCCTCTGATGTGCAGAAATATTTCATTGTGTCGGGAATCGCCACCCTCATCTCCTGGCAGAGTTGAAAGAAATGGTCTATTGCAGTGCGAGCCGTGAAAATTATTGCTGTAAATTCCGACAAATTGATTTTTTGCTGTCTGAATTCTTTCGCTGTAAGACCTTCAACCTTGATGAAAGGACGGAATACGACCTCAACTCCATATTTTTTCTCTATTTCAAAATAGGGTGATTTTTCCGAGCCGGGCCTTAACGGGTATAATTTCGACGGTGCAAAGATACAAAATAAAATAGAGAGCATGTTGCATTTTTGTGAAAAAAATTCTAAAACCCTTTATAATAAAGGCTATTCGTAGCAAAATGAAAGCAATTATGGACATATATAGCCACATTTCCACATCTCCCGATGTGATATTTAGAGCCATTACCATGGGCAAAATTATGATGCCCATTAGCGATTGCGAAGCAATGTAGCCCTCTTTCCATATCTTCGAGTGTTGCCCGGTGGTGGCGAAGGTGTAGCCGAGCAGAGAATATGCCACACTCTGGAAAAAATAGAGTGCTCCCGCTCCCAATATCGACACCGGAAGCGCCGCCCACAGCATCGGCATCCCGAAATTCACTGTCCCGCTGTGTAGCATCAGATAAAATTGCATTATCCCTTGGCACACACAACTGTTGACTATACACACCACTATCGCATAAATTTCGTTGATGGTGGTGTGGTCTTCAAACATATTTTCACGCAGTTTCACCGCAAACAGGTGGTGAAATTGCAGTTTGAAAAATTTATAGCCCCTAAGAAACCTCGACGAAAGGAGCACAAACATGAGGATGAGCATCGCGCTCACCACATTCACTATCACAGGCGACGAGTTGTATTCTCTTCCGGGTAGCCCGCCATGCTGCATCTCATCGGCAATTTCGGAGAAGTAGCCCGCGGCATCTTCGCTAATGCTCATCGGCACATCCTGCCCCACAACGCTCTGAAACAGCGCTGTGTCGCTCTTCAAGGAGAGCATTGTCTCGGGCAAGGCTGCTTCCCCTGCTATGCTGTCGTTTATTGCCTCTTCCATACCTAATACTTATTTTCGGGTTGCTCGGCATGGAAATCGATGCTTTCGAGATATTCCACTGCCTCGGATGCGGTCGCTGCCACATGCCACAAGCCTCGATGAGACTCTTTCATGAGGTGCTCGTCTATCGCGGTGTCGAGCATTTTAATCAAGTTGTCGTAATAACCCATGATGTTGAGAATCACGATAGGCTTCACCCACAATCCCAGTTGGCTCCAGGTGATAGCCTCAAGCAGTTCTTCCAGAGTGCCGCAACCGCCGGGGAGCGCTATCACGGCATCGGTGAGGCGAGCCATTGTGTGCTTGCGGCTGTGCATGTCGGCTGTGACGATGGTGCGAGAGAGACGGTCGTAATTCCAGCCGTTGTCCACCATAAATTGTGGTATCACGCCGATGGCTGTGCCGCCGGAGTCAAGCACGCCATCGCTAACGGCACGCATCACTCCGTCGCGCCCCGCGCCACACACACATTCCCATCCACGGCGTGCCATGAGCGTGCCGAGGGTGTATGCCTCGTCGTAGTATTCTTTTCTGCCGTGAGAGCCGGAGGCTCCGAAAATGCACACACTATGTCGCTTTTCTATAGCCATCCTTCTTGTTTATACCATTTTACAGCCTCCTCGATACCTCGCTCGAGCGGATATTCAATCTTGAAACCGAAATCTTTCTTTGCCTCGCTCACATCGCAACTCCAGTTCCGCACCTTGAGGATGTTGTATTTGTCGCGGTTGAGCGTGCTCGGCTTCATGGTGATAGTGCCCCAATAGTCGGATATGGCACACACCATTTTCACAATAAAGAGCGGACACACCACCGGCAACACGAATTTCTTGCCAAGCGCTTTCTTTGCCATATCGCGGAATTCTTTCTGGGTGTAAGCCTTGTCTTCCGATATGTTATACACCTTGTTGGTGTTGCCCGATTCGAGAGCATCCAGCATAGCGCGGGTGAGGTCTTCGACATATATGAATGTGAGCAACTGTCGCTTAAATCCCACACTGAAGTCGAAGCCCTTCTTTATGCTCTTGAACATGAGGTAATAGTCTTTCTCATGAGGTCCATACACACCTGTAGTGCGGAAAATAATATATGGCACAGTGGATTGGCATTGCAAATAGGTTTCTGCCTTGAGTTTCGATACTCCATATTTAGTTTCGGGATGCGGAATAGGACGTGAAGGAATAGGCTCGTAGGTGTCTTCATCACCGCCACCCACAGCGCTAAGGCTGCTCATCATGAGGAATGCCTGCGGTTGCGCCTCCAGCGATATGAGAGTATCTACGAAAAGTTTCAGATAATCGTAATTCACAGTGTTGAAGGCAAGAAAATTCACTGCTTTTGTGGCACCGAGGTTGTGGATGATATAGTCCCAGCGACCATTCTCGGCAATGGCATCGCACAACTGCTTTTTCAAGGCGTCGGCATCGCTGAAATCGAGTTCAAGGAAATGAATCCGCTCATCGGTGAGGTATTCTCGCGATGTGGTTTTGCGCACTGCCGCCCAGGTTTCATACCCGCGCTTGAGTGCTTCCTTTACTATATATCCGCCGATAAATCCACCGGCACCGGTTACTAAAATTTTCTTCGACATATCAATTTTCTGAAATGAGACTTCAAAGTTACAACAAATAGCGGCTACATGCAAAAAAAAATCGATGCTACCTAAGCATCGATTTCAAATAAACCCTAAAACCTAAAAATTAACCTTTTTTCTAAAGAGTTGGTTGTCATCCCGACAACCAATCTTACTTAACCTTAAATCTAATACCATGAAAAACACATTGCAAAGGTAGCGTTTTTATGTTATACAACATATTTTTCGAGCATAAAAATGCTTGCTATTAACAATGATTAACCAATAAACCCCTAAAACGCCGTTTTTGGCTTCTCAATTTAAGATTTGTTTAATCGTGAATGGTTGTAAAATGCATCGTGCAGAAGAATTATTTCGTATCTTTGCAAGAAGAAATTCTGCTTTACACATTATGTGTGCTCATCGAGCAGTTGTGTATTAAAAATAACCAAAAACAAAATTAATAACATTATGAAAAACAAATTCAACACACTATTCTCGGCTATTGCGCTCTTCTCGGGAACCGTTATGTTCACTTCTTGCTCCACATCGAGCAGTGTAACTACTTTTGTGGTGTTGCCCGATACACAAACTTATTTGGAACAATGCCCCGAGGTTTTCGACTCGCAAATCGATTGGCTGGTTGAAAACCACAAAAAGATAGATGCCGTGCTTCAGGTGGGCGACCTCACACAAGACAATTCTCCTGTGGAGTGGGCATATATGCAAAAAGCCTTCAATCGCATTGAGAAAGCAGGAATCCCTTATGCTGTTGCGTGGGGCAATCACGATATTGGTAGCAGCCCCGGTAAATTATCGGATGTGCATAACACTACAGTTGCAAACAAGTATTTCCCTATTTCCTCCTATAGCAAAAAGAATTATTGGGGAGGAAGTGCCGATGGAAACACATTGGACAACTATTACATTAATATCAAAGCGGGAGGATGTGATTGGCTGATATTTAACTTGGAATTCGGACCTTCCAACGAAGCCCTGCA
>SFER01000197.1 GCA_004557195.1 Bacteroidales bacterium
CCTCCGACGGCACATACAGGACATCCGTCCTGACCGCGGACGATACGTCGGAGTACATGACTGTCGCGCGATTCGCTGAGAAATACGGCACCGCTGACCTTCTCTCCGGTGAGGGCGGAAGCCTGATCGGCGCTCTGCCCGGGAACACGGAAACGGTATCACGGTATATTCCGGCGATGCTGATAACCGCCGCCGTACTCGCGCTCGGAGCGGTGCTGCTCATAAACCGCTGGGTGTCTGCCCGCCGTGTGGACAGCGGAAATCAGGTATAAGTGAACATAAATCAACGCCCGACTTGGAATAAAAATCCGCGTCGGGCGTTTTCGCTTTATTGCTTATTGCCGCTCAGTCAACCGCGTAGGCCATCGTCGTCATCAGCGCGAGCTCGGACTGCGCCGTGTCAAGTCTCGAGTACTGCACGACGACAGGGACACTCGACTCGACGAGGACGGCGTAGGGCACCCCTCGCGGTATCTCGCGCCCGTCCTCAGAGATCAGTCTGTCGAGCCGTATGTGGTGCGTTCGCATCGACGGGCACGATGAGCGGAACGCTGTGTCGGTCTTCCGGTCCTCAAAGAACAGCGTGAGCTCTATCGCCGCTTCCTCCGGCGATGTGTTCAGGACGCATATAGCTTCGTGGCTTATCTGACCGTTCGAGACAGGCTCGAGGTAACAATCCGGTATCAGCCATAAACATTTTGTAACGAGAGACATTACGATGTAGATTCATCCCCACCATAGGGTCGTTGGCATGGTATGCCATGTTGATTGTCATCGAATCCTCCATATAGGCAAGAACCGACTCCATATTCTCCAAGCGTCCCCCTTCAACAGCCCCGGAGATATTAAATCTCGAGGCATTGCAAGTGAGTTGCGCCGGAATCGACGAAAACACCTTTGAGGCGCGTCCGGTGGGGTCGATTTTTCGGAAATCGTCCTCGTACAATTCTATTATTCCGCGCTTCACCTCATCGACCATTTCCAGATTATTGGTAGAAATGTAAGTATCGACCGACTGAGGCATTCCTCCAACCAGCATGTACAATCTGAAGTCGCGCATCATTTTGCGATGAACAGCATCACCAAAGGGATGCAGCCCCACAAGATTGCTCTTTGCTAATTCCATCGACACCTCATCGCCAAGCGCCCACCTAAACTCCTCGTAATCCATCGGATACAAGGTTATACGGGTTTCCTCGCTGGGGATTACTATGTTTTTCACATTCCGCTTCAATGTGAGCAGTGAGCCGGTCTCTATATAGTCATATCTGCCATCAGCCACAAGATATTTTATCGCTTGCCGCGCCAATGGCTGCAACTGCACTTCGTCGAAAATAATCACCGATTCACGCTTGTGAAGCACAACCTTATAGAACTGCTGAATGCGGATGAAAAAATAATCGAGGTCGGTCAAATCGTTAAACCAGCCATTCACTTCTTTGGAAATATTGGCAAAATCGATAAGGATGAACGATTTGTATTCTTTTTGAGCAAACTCTTTGACAATAGTAGATTTACCCACTCGCCTCGCCCCCTTGATGAGCAATGCAGTGCGACCATTATGCCCGTTTTTCCATTTGAACATTTTATCATATATCTTCCGTCGAAATACCATAATTTCTACACTCCAAATTTATATTTTCGATGCAAAAATAAGGCATTTTGCAAAAATCCCCAAATCTTTTTCGGCGAAATATGCAAAAATCCCCAAATCTTTTTCGCGGAATTATGCAAAAATCCCCAAATCTTTTTCACGGAATTATGCAAAATTTGGTTTCCCCGAAATTTTTCGAGGTGATTTCTTGGGTTTCCCCGAAATTTGGAGGGTCGAGCGGGCGGGAACCATGGAGTTTTAACATGCTTTATTCTCCGCTATTTTTTTATCACAAAACTTATTGCTATCTTCGCAAAAAGTTAATAAAACAGCACGTATATGTTCTCCGGAATAGTTGAAGAGGCGGCAACAGTTGTCGCACTCGAGAAAGAAAATGGCAATCTGCACCTCACTCTCAGATGCTCGTTTGTCGATGAGTTGAAAATCGACCAGTCGGTGTCACACAACGGCGTGTGCCTCACAGTGGTGAAACTCCCGGGCGATGGCACCTACACCGTTACCGCAATACAGGAAACACTTGAGCGCTCCAACCTCGGCACACTGCAAGTGGGCGACCTTGTGAACCTCGAGCGCAGTATGCTCATGAACGGGCGCCTCGACGGGCACATCGTTCAGGGTCATGTCGATCAAACCGCCCGCTGCGTTGCCCTCACCGAGGCAGATGGCTCGTGGCGATACACATTCAAGTATGATTTCAACCGCGAGATGGCAGCCAAGGGGTATGTAACCGTCGAAAAAGGTTCTGTTACCGTCAATGGCGTTAGCCTCACGGTGTGCAACTCGCAGACCGACAGTTTTGAAGTGGCGATTATCCCCTACACCCACGAGCACACCAACTTCAAGACCATTGTGCCCGGCAGCATTGTGAACCTCGAATTCGACATCATCGGCAAATACCTGAGCCGCATGATGGAATTTCAAAAATAGGTCGATGGATATCTACCAACTAATATCGCAGCGGCAGAGCGACAGGGCATTCTCGCCGCAGCGCATCGAGCGCGAAGTGCTCGACCGCATTGCCGGCGCCGCCTTGCTGTCGCCATCGGCTTGCAATTCGCAGCCGTGGCACCTCATCGTGGTTGACGACGAGGAGAAATGCGCCCAAGTGAGCGAGACGCTCACCTCGATAGGGATGAACACATGGGCGTCGCAGGCAGCCGCCCACATCATCATCGTGGAGGAATGCCCCAATTTCACCGCACGCGTGGGAGGATGGCTCAAAAACAAGCATTTCCCCCACATCGACTGCGGCATTCTCGCCGCCAACATCACCCTCGCCGCCACCCACGAGGGTGTGGGGAGTTGCATCGTGGGATGGTTTAACGAGAAGCACCTCAAGAAAGTGCTCGACATCCCCTCCCGGAAGCGCGTCCTGCTCGACATCGTGCTCGGCTACAGCACCCAGTCCCATCGCAACAAATCGCGCAAGCCCCGCAGCGAGGTCCTCTCCCACAACAAATACTAACTCGCTCAACAACAGAATGATGGATCAATTGATCACGCAGTGCGTGACCAATTGAGTTTGATACATTGGAGATCCCGGGGGGAAGAGACAAAAGGCGGAACCGAATGGCTCCGCCTTTTTAGAGACTCGCGAGAGGCGAGTTATTAGTTTTCGCTTTGAGCAACAGGCTCAACATTGATGAACGCGCGGCCGTTTTTGCCGGTAGTAAATACTACAGTTCCATCAACAAGAGCATAGATTGTGTGGTCTTTACCAAGACCTACATTTTTGCCCGGGTGGTGAACAGTGCCACGTTGGCGTTTGATAATGTTGCCTGCTTTAGCAAATTGACCACCAAAGATTTTAACGCCCAATCGTTTGCTTTCCGATTCACGACCGTTCTTAGAACT
>SFER01000198.1 GCA_004557195.1 Bacteroidales bacterium
AAGTGTTTGAAAGTTTTGTCGGATTGCATGGAGAGCCAATGGATGAAGCCATGATGAGCACCAGTTCGCGCATTTCATTTTCGTTTTGCACTCTATGCCTCTCAATGATGTCCGCTAGATAAACTGTTTCAAACAAGTTCTTCAGATAACCAATCTTCTTCTGTTCCGTTTCAAATGACTGAACAAGAGGCAAGCCTCCGTAGGTGTAGTATTCGCGCCATGCGTCCTGCTTGTCACCACCAACAGCAGAATAGAATTCGGAAAAAGACAGTGGATTCACATGTATCGTTTCACCTCGTCCACGGAACTCTGTAGGAATATCTGACGACAGGAAGTGAGAGTTGCTGCCTGTCACGTATGTGTCGGCATTATCAATATGACGGAAGCAGTTCAAAACATCCACAAACTCATCCATCAATTGCACCTCGTCAATGATGATATAATAAAGGTCATTGTCCTTGATTCTGTCATGAACATAGTGGAGCATTGCATCGGGATTTCTCAGTTCCTTGTTCAAGCGGTCTTCGAGATCGATGCGAATAATGTGGTCTTCAGCAACACCATTATCCAATAGATAATGATAGAACAAAACATTCAGTAGATATGACTTTCCACATCTACGGATTCCCGTTACCACTTTGATAAAACCGTTCTGTCGGCTATCAATCAGTTGCTTAAGATATCTATCTCTTTTTATTTCCATCAAACCATTTCCAATTTTTGCCAATATTGGCACTTTTTGGTAATGCAAAGATATTAAGTATTTTTTAATCAGCCAAATATCCATTTCCAATTTTTGCCAATATTGGCAATTTTTTGGTAATGACGGGTGGGGTGCTTTGTTATGTGAAAGGATTCACAACCTGCTAAATTTGTGATATATTGTTATATAATTGTTATATAAATTCATCTTGTTTTGATTTTTTATAGGTAACTTTTATGTTTTTCCGACATTTTCGAGTATATTTGCAAGGTAATATGTAAACTATTAAACTTAAAAATATGACTAAAGAATCATTCAAGCGCATTGCGATGCTCGCACTCGGCTCTTTTTGCTACGCATCATCGTTTGCGGTTCCCGCGGCTCCACAGCCCATGCTTGTAACTCAACCCGACGGCTCCACCCTCATGGTGCGCCAAAATGGTGATGAATACCACCATTGGAGGTCCACTACCGATGGCTATTCAATAGTTAAAAACGATAAAGGCTTCTACGTCTATGCAGCCCTCGAGGATGGCGCTCTCGTGCCCACCGATGTGGTGGCTTGCGATGCCGAGAAACGTGATGCCGCACAAGTGGCGTTCCTCGCTTCCACGCCCAAGAACCTCGTTCCGGCTATCACTACCGAAGCCGCCGAGATGCGTGCCGTGTCTCGCTCTATGCAGCAAGGCGCTCAACTCAAGGCTACCACAAAACAATACGACTACAACAATTTCCGTGGCTTGGTGCTCCTCGTTGAGTTTAACGACTGTCCTTTCTCGCGTTCCGACTATGCAACAATCGTGAATGATATGATTAACGCCAAGAATTTCACCGGTTTCATGGACACCGGTGTTATTCCTTCGAAAATCGAATACACAGGTAGTGTGCGCGACTATTTCTACGACAACTCCTTCGGTAAGTTCGACCCTCAGTTTGATGTTGTCGGTCCTGTGAAAGTTGACTATTCTATGTACGACCCGCAAGCCGTATCCGGTGTAAGACCTATTGTGCTTGCCGCTTACAATGCTGCCTATAACAACTTTGACGTTGATTTCAGCAAATACGACTGCGACAAGGACGGATATGTGGATATGATTTACCTTATCTTCTCCGGTGCCGGCGCAAACTTCGCCGGAAACGATCAGCGCTTCGTTTGGCCTCACGCTTCTTACTATTCCAAAAAATTCGATGGCGTATATACCAGCCGCTATGCCTGCTCTACCGAACTTTATGGCGCACCCGAGAATAAACTCATTGATGGTATCGGCACAATCTGCCATGAGTTCAGCCACTGCCTTGGTCTTGCCGACGAATACGACACCGACTACGATGGTAGCGGCGGTCAGAGCCTCACTCCCAACGGCTGGTCGGTTATGTCGGGCGGTAGTTACTTCAACTATGCTCGCACCCCTGTGGGTTACTCCCTCTTCCAACGCTATCAGTCGGGTTTTGCCGTGCCCACCGTTATTGAAAATGCCGGTGAATACACTCTCGAGTCTATCGATGCTACCAACACCGGTTATCGCCTAAATACTCCAACCAAAAAAGAGTATTTCCTTCTCGAAAACCGTCGCAAGACTAAGTGGAACTCTCCTCTCCCCGGCGAGGGTATGCTCATCTTCCGCGTGGATTCTACAAGCACCACTCCCTGGTATAACAACACCGTTAACTGCAACCCGAAACACAACTATTACGAGCTTCTCCGTGCTTCGGTGAAGAAATACTACGGACAGTATATCGACAGCGATGGCGACCCATTCCCCGGAAGTGCCGGAATCACTGCTATCGACAACTACACCACTCCAAACCTCAAAACTTGGAGCGGTCTCGAAAACGAAATCGCCTTATCCGATATCTCAGATGTCGATGGCGTGATTAAATTCAATGCCAACATCGACCTCACTCCCAAGGATGTCGAGGACTTTGAGAATATGAATGCCAACACATCCAACGGCACCTACGAAAATGTCAAAGGCAATGCGTGCACTTGGTCTATCGTCAAAGGCTCTATTGTGGAGACTACTACCGAAGCCGGCAACGGAAAGCGTATGCTCGCCCTCTTGAAACGCGGCACAGCTACCACTTCAAAATTCGCCGGCAATGTGTCGAAGGTGCGCTTCACCGTGTATAACCAAACATCATCGCGCGCCGTGATTAAATTGTACTACTCGCTCGACGATGGCGCCACCTGGACCGCCGCTCTCAACCCCACAGGCGAAGACCTGGAGCAAGTGGCAGGTAACACTACGACTCCAATCATCTTCAACACCAATCTCGACCAACCTGCGATGTTCCGCATCGAATTGTATTCGGGCAACTCGCTCAATGCCACCAATTTCGACGACATCCAGTTCTTCTATGGCGAAAGTTCGGCTGTTGAAGCCAATATCGGCGACCAAACCGACGTGAAGTCCTATCGCGAGGGCGATTACATCGTGCTCGCCGGCGTTGAGCCGATGGCTGAGGTTACCGCCTACTCGGTGAGCGGCGCTGCTGTCGCCAAGGCTCAGGCTATCGACGGTGTCGTCCGGCTTTGTGTCCCGATTCCCGGATTGTACGTCATTAGCGACGGTGTCAAGACAATCAAAGTCTTAAGATAATAATCACAAAGTCCCAAACAAAGTGTTTAAGTAAATTGGAGGTGCTTAAATAACAAAGTTTGGGACTTCTTATATTCCAATACTTACCTTCTTCGCTTCTCGGTGTATGACACTACGATGCGAAGTCCATCGTCTGTGCGAAAAGAT
>SFER01000199.1 GCA_004557195.1 Bacteroidales bacterium
CGGATGCGACAGCCCCGCACCCCTCCGGGGTGCGATTTGGGGGCTGCCCATCGGCGGTCCCCGCATGTCGCCACGACCCCGCGTGGCGAAATACGGGGCTACGCACGGCTGCAACCCCTCGCGGGGTAGCGGAAATGTCCGCCTCTGGTCATCGAGCGATGCACCGCATCGCGTGGGCGCTCCCCGCATGTCGCCACGACCCTGCGACCTATCAATCATTACGCTACCGTGGACGGTTGTACCGACCCCGCGTGGCGAAATACGGTCATCGTCTCCGCCGCGGGCGGAGGGGCGGTCGCTGCGCTGCGCCCGATTTGGCGGCATTAGCCGCTGCTGCGATGCGGAGCTTCGCACGCTTCTTGCAACCTATGCTTCTAATGGGGCTAATGGGGCCAATGGGCGATATGGCGGTGGTGCAGACACATAAAATGGAGGCACTTCACTCGATGTGAAGTGCCTCCAAGGCGGTGCTCCTTGCCCCGAGGGGCGGAGTTATGCGGGTCTAAAAGATAATCGTTTTGGTGGCGATATTGCCGGTGTTGTCGATGGCGCGGATGATGTAGGCGCCCGGCTGGAGATAGGTGTTGAACGAAGACACATTCTGCTTCTCAGCCACCTTGGCGCCTGCCATGTTGTAGATTTCAACCTTTGCTGCTGGGCGGCTCAAGGTGATGGTGCAGCCCGATTTCACCAAGGTGAGGGCGTCGAGCAGCGAGTCGTCGATTCCGGTGCCTATATCCTTGGTTTTCTTGATGCGATACACACCCATACCGTTGCCGGTGGCATAAACGCCCACAAGCACCTCGGTGGCACTTATCGAGTAGTGGTCAACCTCGGCGGTATAGTTATTTGAATTTGCGCTTCCTAATCCTTCGCGCGGGAATGTCCAATCGCCAAGTTGCTTCGCTGTGCCAAAACCGGTATCGACACTGCCGGTGATTGCAGTATTGAATTGGATACCATTACCTTTGGAATAGTCGGCAAAGTTATACACAATCACATCGTTGACATCAAGTTTGAACCAGTCGAAGCCATTGGTGTTGTAGGTTGACGGCAAGAGGTTTGCATCGACAAACGAGGTTGCTGTCGGCTTGGATGTTGATATGTCGTACTGTGTCAATGCGGTTGTTTGACCATCGACAATCACTTTGTCTTTTGTAATAGCCTTGATGCGCGGCGCAGCGCCGAACGAGGTTGCTGTCGAGGGAACGTAAGCCGCCGGAGTGCCTTTATAACTGTTGTTTTCATCTCTCACGCCATTCTCATAGTACCAGCGATAGATGTACATTGGAACTTCCGAGTCTTTGACATACGAGGTTGCAGCAAACACATAGAAATTGCCGGCTTCCACATCGCCAAGCACATCGCAGTGGTCGAAGCGCACAACATCGTTTGTAAGTATGCTTGCGCGCAAAGTGGCTGCTCCGGTGTTCATGTCGATGCTATGGATGAGTAGCGGAGCGGTGCTACAATTTATGGTGAGGTTTGAAACACATACATTGCCTGCATCGTCGAGGAAGATATTGTTTGCAGGGAAATAACTGATGCTTGTCTCGGGGAATGAGATGTTGAGTGTGCCTCGCTTCTCGCCGGTGTTAACGTCATACTTCTCGATGTAGCATTTCGATGTAGCGTCATTGCTTTCGCGGCAGATAATGTACATATAGTCTTTGTCGAGCGCCATGTCGCGGCAGAGGTTGTAGTTGGGAGAGAAAGCGCCGAGGTTGCTATTTCCCTTGCGCATCCAGAGGTTTTCAAACTCCATGCTGCCATTTGATGAGTAGATTGCCTCATCCATTTGCTCGGGGCTGTATGCCGGTGTGGTGAAAGAAGCCACATCGCTCACAACCTCGGTTGTGCCTGTTTGGCGAGTCTTCACTCTCCAATAATAAGTGCTGTTGGAGAGGAGCGAGGAGAGGCTGATGGTGGCACTGTTGGTGGTGATACCGGTTTGCGTGAGAGCCACCGATGAGAAGTCGTTTGAAGCGGAGATTTCGAGTGTGAAAGTGGCATTGGCAACAGCCGCCCATGTGAATTTTCCATCGGCAACCTCGTCGTTGATTGGCGAAGTGAGCGTGGTGTTTTGGCTCTCTGCTACACCAATGATTTGTGGCTCATATTCGTGGCTGAGACCATCGAGGATGCACACTGCATACCAATAATCATCGGTTGGGACGGTGTAAGATGTTCCGTAAGTGATTCCCAGGAGATATGAGTTGCTGATGCCATCGGCAGTGAGCACATCCTCATAGGTCTTGGAGTTTGGTATTGCATAGACGGTGTATTTGAGCACTTCGTTGCCTTGTGCCGCACTGCTCCAAGAGAGAGTGCTGCCGGAACGAGTGAGATTTTTAACAGTGGTGTAGGTCTTGCCTGTGGGGCGCCAAGTAACCTCAGGCGCAAGAGCGGGAACATTGAAAACCCATTTCTTAAGGAAGTGCTGGAATCCATACCAAGTTGTGCCATCGATTGTATTAGAAATACCAAGATAACTTTGGCTGAACATCACCGCTCCCGGGGTGTCGTTTGTAGCACGAGTTGCATTAATTTGGGCTTCAAACTCTTGCCACATAGTGTATGAATTATCTGTACCGAAGTCAGAACAGTCGTGGCTTGGGAAATGGTGGCGACCAAATTTTTTAGCCACATTATTCCACCAAGTTGTGAGAGGCTCGAATGGGTTTGATGTATGTGTCGTAGGCCAATACAATTGAGGAGAGATATAGTCGATATCGCCAGCATTTAGCCATGCCAATGGATCGCTGTAGATTTGATTATATTGATTATCTGGTGCCTTTGATATAGTAGAGCAGTCTATACCTAAAGCAGCTGCTCCGGTCTTCGCTACGCCTGCCGGCGAGATGCCGAAGCGTGCCTCGGGGCGAGTGGCTTTAACGGCACTATACACCGATTTCACCATTTTATTTACATTGTCTCTATATCCGTTCTTAGTTTCTGTAGTAGCACCTGAGTTATAGTAGTCAGGATAGAAGTAATCATCAAACACAATGCCGTCAACCTTATAGTT
Source organism: Bacteroidales bacterium (assembly GCA_004557195.1). GTDB lineage: Bacteria > Bacteroidota > Bacteroidia > Bacteroidales > Muribaculaceae > W0P31-042. Next base: position 3,029 of record SFER01000199.1, read on the forward strand.
GGTGCAGATTTCTTTTACAACATTAACTATGAGTTCAGTAACTTTTGAATTTCCAGGGTCAAGAGTTGTTAGAGCCTTAGTAGGTGATGAAATAAGGTAGCCATTTTTTTCCCACTCAGTATCGTAACTTGTTTTCCAATAAGTATGGTCAGCAGAGGTCGCCCAACGATATGGGTTAAGCCATGCATGGAGTTCGAGACCTCTTTTGTGAGCCTCTTCTACCGCAAATGCGAGTGGGTCCCAACCCGGATCTACACCACGGGTTCCGGAAATGAAACTTGTCCATGGTGCATATTTCGAAGGGTAAGCCGCATCTGCCATGGAGCGCACATGAAAGAATGCCACGTTGAAGCCATAATACTGCAAATCATTGAAATACTGGATTAATTCTGCT
>SFER01000200.1 GCA_004557195.1 Bacteroidales bacterium
CTTGAACAAGCGAGCGAAGTCGAATTGACGCCCTTCAAGGTTGTCGCACATTATTAGATAATAGCCGAATGTGAGAGGTCCTGTAAGGAGGAGTGAACCCACATAGGTGAAACCGGCTGCACCCATAATAAGAATTAGCAGAATAGTAACGAGCACCATATTGCCCCATTTACCATTAAGATAGGCGCGTGCTTCGGTCATAATTTCGGAAGAAGTTCTCATTGTTTAAATAATTTAGATGTTTAAGATACGCAAAATTAATATTTTTTGAGAAACAAAGAATAAAAATAAAGGAAATAATGGACAAAAGGGGGATAAAATAGCAAATTCCGTTTCAAATTAGCGAAAAATGCCGTAACTTCGCAGAATCGAACAAAACTTAAACCAAAACATAAATGCAAAACGAACAAGAAACAATGAATCAATCGACGGGATTGCCCGAAAATGCGTTCCGCGAGTTGAAAGAGGGGGAACGATATGTTCCGCCCATGAATCCGGGGAAAAACTACCCCGAAGTAACAGTGTATTCGGTAACAATCGGACTTGTGATGGCGGTAATCTTCAGTGCCGCCGCCGCATTCCTTGGGCTGAAAGTGGGGCAGGTGTTTGAAGCCGCCATTCCTATTGCAATTATCGCAGTGGGCTTGTCGAGTGCCACCGGGCGCAAGAACGCCCTTGGCGAGAACGTCATCATCCAGTCGATAGGCGCATGCTCGGGAATCGTGGTTGCCGGAGCGATTTTCACCCTCCCGGCTCTGTATATTCTCCAGGCGAAATATCCCGAAATCACCGTGGATTTCTTGAAGATATTCCTCAGTTCGTTGCTAGGCGGCGTGCTTGGAATCTTGTTCTTCATCCCGTTCCGCAAATATTTCTGCGCCGACCAGCACGGAAAATTCCCCTTCCCCGAGGCTACAGCCACCACACAGGTGCTCATCTCGGGCGAGAAAGGTGGCGGACAGGCAATGCCGCTCATTGTCGCAGGACTCGTGGGTGGTGTGTATGACTTCATCCTCTCAACCTTTGGATGGTGGAGCGAAGTGCTCACAACCACAGTGATACCGGCAGGACAACGCTTTGTGGAGAGCACCAAGATGGTGTTTAAGATTAACACCGGCGCAGCGCTCCTCGGTCTCGGTTACATCGTCGGACTCAAATATAGTTTCATCATCTTTGCCGGCTCGGCATTTGTGTGGTGGATTATCATTCCGCTTATGAGTATGGGTGTGGATGCCGGTGTGGCACCCGAAACAATTTTCTCGGGTAGCGCACGCTTTATCGGTATCGGTGGTATCGCCATGTCGGGTGTTATCGGCATCATCAAGTCGTGGGGCATTATCCGCAATGCAATCGGACTTGCCACTAAGGAAATCGGCGGTAAAGGCGGCGAAAAGCGCAACATCCTCCGCACCGAGAAAGACATGTCGATGAAAGTGCTCGCATTCTCGCTCCTTGCTGCGTTTGTGATTACATTTGTATTCTTCTATATCGGTGTAATCAACAACCTCATGCAAACCATCGTGGCATTCTTCGTTGTTACCGTGATAGCATTCCTCTTCACCACCGTGGCAGCCAACGCAATCGCCATCGTGGGAAGCAACCCGGTGTCGGGCATGACATTGATGACACTCATCATTGCATCGGGTGTGTTTGTGGCTATCGGACTTAAAGGTGCATCGGGCATTGTCGCTTCAATGGTAATCGGCGGCGTTGTGTGCACAGCGTTGTCGATGGCAGGGGGTATGGTTACCGATATGAAAATCGGCTACTGGCTTGGCTCTACCCCACAAAAACAGCAGTCTTGGAAATTCCTCGGCACAATCGTGTCGGCGGCGACAGTGGGCGGCGTGATGCTCATCCTCAACGATGTGTATGGCTTCACAGGCGACAAGGCTCTCGTGGCACCACAAGCCAACGCAATGGCGGCGGTGATTGAGCCGCTGATGATGGGAGGCGAAACACCGTGGCTCCTTTATGGCATTGGCGCAATCCTCGCCATACTTCTCAACTGGCTCGGCGTGCCGGCATTGGCATTCTCGCTCGGTATGTTCATTCCGTTGCAGCTCAACACACCGCTTCTCGTGGGCGGTATCATAAGTTGGTTTGTGTCCACACGCTCGAAAGACGCAGCCCTCAACAAGGCACGCCTCGAGCGCGGCACCCTTCTTGCCTCGGGATTTATCGCCGGAGGTGCTTTGCTCGGAGTGGTGAGCGCAGCCCTCAAATTTGCCGGTTTTGAATACAATTACAGTGCGCCTGAGACAGAGTTGCAACTCCTCGGACTTGTAGCTTACATAGCACTCCTTGTATATTTCACATGGGATTGCCTCCGAGCCAAAAAAGACGCATAATAGCATCTAAATAGAGAATCGGGGTGGCGTCGATGATGCCACCCCGATTTTATTTCGGGTATTTTCGTGGCATCCGGTGGATGCCCCATTGATAGTGATTGTTGCGCTTAAAAAGAGGCCTTCTATTATATAGTTAAATATATATAAAGCAGTATGATAATTACGAAAATAGGCGAGAAAATGTTATGTAATTCAAATATTGTCTGTATTTTTGTAGCAAAATTACGATAATAGATAAAATATCGCAGTATGATACGAGATTTTTGGGTTAAGAATTACCTTTCCATTCGCGATAAGCAGGAATTAAGCTTTGTTGCCAAGGGACCATCTTCGGAACTTGTTACCGAAGTTGCTGATGGTGTGTTCTTGTACAAGTTAGGCATCCTCTATGGTTCAAATGCTTCGGGCAAGTCAAATATGCTGATTGCCATGAATGAGATATTCCGTTTGTTGGTCATGCCAAAGTCTGATGCGACAGTCGGAATTGGCGGTTGCATTCCCTTTGTGCTCACCCAGGATGAGCCTACGGAAATGCACGTGTCATTTTATGCTGTTGGCACCCGATATGACTACGATGTCAAGTTCAACGGCAAACACATTCTGAGTGAAGCCTTGTACTATTACCCCAACAAATCGAAGTCTCTGTTCTATGAGCGCAATTTCGTGGGTGAGAATGTGCAGGCAGACATCAAGTTTGGTGCGAGTCTCAAGCTGCAAGTAAAGACACAGGAAAGCATACGTGAAAATACGCTGAACAATCACAGTGTGTTGTCCGTTTGTCGAAAAGCAGCTTTGAAAGAAGACATAGCTCCATTCAACACGCTTCACGCATGGATTATGGATAACTACCACGAGATAGATGGCGATGGAGACAAAGGCATTGTTGAAATATTGAAAGATGCTTACAGCAATCCCAAGAAGCGTAAGTTCTATAATACAATGCTCCAGAAGGCCGACCTGAACATCTTGGAGTATCGTCCAATCGTGGAAGACCGCATTGTTCCCAATGATTTCCGTGAGCGTATCAAGA
>SFER01000201.1 GCA_004557195.1 Bacteroidales bacterium
TACTATATATGATAAACTCTTATACACAATAAGTACAATGTGTCCTATTGTGTATCAGGATTATGAAGCGCAAATTAATAAAGAACGAAATAATTGCTCCGAACCTTGCACCAAGACTAATTGATAGCCATCTATAATTTTCAGTTACTATCTCTTTATACCACACACTTACCTTCGCACATCCCCCACTATCCCCTCCAATTCCCTGTCCACCTTGGATAGTTCCTCTTTGGATAAAGCATATATGCCGTCAATCGCCAGTCGGTTGGCTGCTATTTTTCGATGTGCGAGGATTGTCTCTTCGCCACCGATGGAGGAGCGGTTTGCACCGCTCGCCTCCAGATAGTCGTTTACTGCGTCACACATGGTGAACTCTCTCATTCCTGTCTTTGCCCAATAGATAAGGGCATCGGCAGCTGCTTTTCTTGTCTTGCTGTTATTGCGTTCGGTTGGTACTATCTTTGGATAAGATAAACTGCACCTCAGCAATCCAAAATGAAAATCCTTTGGCTTTTCATTTGATATTGCGTTCGGTTTGTACTATCTTTGCACTCGAATTAAAACCGGTTATCATGATAAAGAATCTTCTTTTCGACCTCGGAGGGGTGATTATGGACATCAAACGCGAAAATTGTGTCGATGCCCTCACTCGCTTGGGTATGGACGATGCCGACTCGATGCTCGGCGTGTATGCCCAATCTGGAGAATTTGCACTGCTCGAAGACGGCAAACTCACTGCCGACGAGTTCCGCAATGCCATCCGCCCGCGTTTCTCGCGTCCGGTTTCCGACACCGACATCGACGAGGCGCTATTCAAGTTCCTCCTCGGCATCCCGCGCCACCGCCTCGAGGCACTGCGCTCTCTGCGTGCCAAATATGGCATCTATATGCTCTCCAACACCAACCCCATCATGTTTGAAAACAAAATACGCGAGTATTTCGCTATCGAGGGGCATGAGATGGAGGACTATTTCGACGGCATTGTAACCTCCTATAAAGCGCAGGCATCCAAGCCGAATCCTGAAATTTTCCACTATGCGGCGCGCACCCTCGGCATAAAACCCGAGGAGACGCTCTTCTTCGACGACTCGCAGAAAAACATCGATACGGCAGTGTCTCTCGGCTTCAAAGGCTACCTTGTGGAGCCGGGCACCGAATTTACCGATTATTTTAAGTCTTAACCCCATTCTAATTTATGTCGCAATCCGGGCACAGCATATCATCGCCACTCATTGCCGCAATCGGCATGTTTGACGGCGTCCACCTCGGACACCGTGCGCTGATAGCCTCTCTGCTTGATAATGCGGCGGCTCTCAACCTCACTCCCACGGTGGTAACATTCCGCAACCACCCACGCAGCGTACTCTGCCCCTGCTGCGCCACTCCGCTGCTCATGGATTTCGACGACCGTGTGGCTACACTGCACGATGCCGGGGTTGAGCAGGTAATAGCACTCGATTTCACTCTCCCGCTCAGCCGCCTCTCGGCTTCCGATTTTATGGCGATGCTTCGCGACAAATATGGAGTGAAGGCTATCCTCATGGGATACAACCACCATTTCGGGCACGACCGCTCAGCAACCCCGGGCGACTACGAGCAATGGGCGGCAGCGCTCGGAATGACAATAGCGCGCGCAACCGAATTTACCGAGAGCGGCGACAAGGTGTCGTCGTCGGCGATTCGCAGCCTCATCCAGGCGTGCGATGTCGAGCGCGCCGCCGCAATGCTCGGGCGACCCTTCTCCATCAAGGGAACTGTGGTGCACGGCGAGCAAAACGGCAGGAAAATCGGCTTCCCCACTGCCAATATCCACACCGGAGACGACATTATCACCCCCGGGAATGGCGTCTATGCCGTGTGGGTGGATGTCAACGGCTCGCGCCACCCCGGAATGTGCAACATCGGCAACCGCCCCACTGTGAGCAACTCCATGCGACGCTCAATCGAGGTGAATATCTTCGATTTCGATGCCGATATATACGGCTGCGAAATAAGCACTCAGTTTGTGGCGCTCACTCGCCATGAACAACGCTTCGACTCGCTTGAGCAATTGAAACAGCGCCTCTGCGACGACCGCCTGGAAATCTCCCGAATCTTGAAACAATAACAATAAAATCAAAATACAATGGAAATTATCAATTTTGACAACGAGAACTCTCTCATCAACCAGTACATGATGCAACTGCGCGATGTAACTGTGCAAAACGACCGTATGCGCTTCCGCCGCAACATCGAACGCATCGGCGAGGTAATGGCTTACGAAATATCCAAACGCCTGAACTACAAAACCGTTACAGTACAAACTCCCCTCGCTCCATGCGACTGCCGCGCCATTGCCGACAATGTGGTGCTCGGAACCATCCTACGCGCCGGACTTCCCTTCCACCAAGGTTTCTTGAGTTATTTCGACGATGCCGAGAACTCTTTCGTGTCGGCATACCGCAAATACAAGGAGAAAGAGCATTTCGACATCCACATCGAATATATCGCATCTCCGCGCCTCGACGACAAGACACTGATTCTTGTCGATCCGATGCTTGCCACCGGCGCGTCGATGGACCTCGCCTACCAAGCCCTGCTCACCAAAGGCACCCCCGAGCGCATCCACATCGCCTCGGTGATAGCATCCAAGCAGGCAATCGACTACATCAAAGCGCATTTCCCCGAAGATAAAACCACAGTGTGGGTAGGCACAATCGACGAAGTGATTAACTCCCACAGCTACATAGTCCCCGGACTCGGCGACGCCGGCGACCTCGCCTTCGGCATCAAAGAATAACCGACCCACCCCACCGCTAACGCAGCGCAGCCACACCCCTCACTGCGCTGCTCACACAGCGCAACAACCGACCCATCGCGCGCGGCCCGCGCAGCGCACTCACGCGCCCAAGCGCGTGCCGCTACACCCATCAGAAAGCCACAGCGTGGCGTGCCCGATCATAACCCCGCTCTTACGCAGTTGAGCGGGGATCGGTGCAATAGATATAGGAATGCGTGCCAAAGGTACGCCCCAAGACCCCACAAAGCCTCTCCCCGGCGCAGCTTACGCAGCGCTCACACCACACAATGCCTATTGGCCCTATTGGCCCTATAGGCCCTATAAAAGAGATAATCCCACGGCGCAGCGCAGCGCCCACCCCTCCGCCGACGGCGGAGACGATGACAAGAGCACCACACAACGCCATCTCTGCCGCGGCGGAGACGATGACCGGAGGCGGACATTTCCGCCACCCCGGTAGGCGGTGGCTGCCGTGCGAAACCGGGTATTTCGCCGACCTTGGCGTCGGCGACATGCCCGGAGCGAGAGCACGCCCCCAAAATCGCCACCCCGGAGGTGGTGGCAGGCCGTCTGCTACCG
>SFER01000202.1 GCA_004557195.1 Bacteroidales bacterium
ATTTCGGCGCCTATGGGTCCTATCGGTATTTTGTGTATTCAGCGCACTCTCAACAAAGGGCGTTGGTCGGGGTTCTTTACCGGTTTGGGGGCTTCTTTCTCCGATATGTTCTATTGTATGCTCACCGGTTTGGGCATGTCGATAGTCATCGATTTCATCAAGACCAATCAAAACATTTTGCAAATCATTGGCAGCCTGGTTCTTGTTGGCTATGGCATTTATCTTATTCGCAAAAATCCTGCCGGCTCTCTGCGACCGCCGGAGGAGAAGAAAAACACCTACACACAAGACACCATCACCGGTTTTTTGTTCTGCTTCTCCAATCCGCTCATTCTGTTCCTCACTATAGGCTTATTCACCCGATTTAATTTCATCCAGCAAGACATGCCACTGTTTGTGTCGCTCATCGGATACCTCTTCATCTTCGGCGGCGCAATGCTTTGGTGGTTCCTCATCACATTCTTTGTCAATGCGGTGCGCACGCATTTCAACCTTCGAAGCATGTGGCTGGTCAACACCACTATCGGTGTGATTATCCTCATCATGTCGGCTGTGGGACTCATTATGGGAGTTAAAGATTATTTTCTCAATATCAATGGATAATAGCAACATTCAATTGACAATCAACCGCATCGACTCACTCGACAATATGAATCTCGAGGATGTGAGCGATTACATGGAGCAAAACTTGCAGAAGCATGTCATCGAGTACCGCAACTGGGCGGACCAATTCCCCTACCACGCACTATCGGTGTTCACCATGGCTTACTCGCAAAAATATATCTACATCGACTATTTTGTGCGATGCAATTTCTTGCGTGCTGTAAACTACACCAACAACTCGCCGGTGAGCGACGACAGTTGCGTGGAATTTTTCATGCAGTTGCCCGGAAGCCCGGAATATTGGAATTTTGAATTCAACTGCATTGGCACCGTGAATGCGTCACACCGCGAGAGGCGAGACGCCCCCGTCCGTCTTACCGACGAGCAGATAGCGTCAATCCGCCGTTGTCCATCGTGTGGCACACGCCCGTTTGAAGAGATGGAAGGTCTTTTCTCCTGGAATCTCATCATTGCAATTCCGTTCTCTCTCATCGGCATCGACATCACTGCCCCCGACGCTCCCAAACAAATTAGAGCGAATTTCTACAAATGTGCGGGAAAAACATCCATGCCTCATTTCATCTCCTGGGCGCCAATCGATGCGGAAAAGCCTAATTTCCACCGTCCCGACTGCTTCGGAATTATTAATTTGAATTAATTCTTTTCCATTGTGTCGCATTTTGGAGGCAAAATATCTCTTTTTGCCACTCTTATGCACCCATCTCACGTTCATTATATTATTTTAATTTGCTCATTCGCACTATTATTGCTAACTTTGCACCCAAAATCGTAAAGAAATATGCGTAAGTTTTATCCAATAATTATTTCTTTGTTGCTCCTCACTTCTTGTGGCGAATACAACAAAGTGCTCAAAAGCACCGATGCCAATGTGAAATTTGAATATGCCAAAAAGGCGTTCAAAAAAGGCAAATACGGGCAGGCTTGCACTTTGTTGAGCGAAATTGTTACTGTGATGAAGGGCACCGAACATGCCGAAGAGGCGCTCTACCTTCTCGGTCTTAGCCACTTCGAAAACAAAGACTACATCTCCTCGGGCGCATATTTCAAAACCTACTACACCCACTATCCCAAGGGAAAATATGCCGAATTGGCTCGTTTCTACTCCGGTTATGGCTATTATCTCGATTCTCCCGAGCCGCAACTCGACCAAACCACAACCCACAAGGCTATCGAGGAACTGCAAAACTTCCTCGACTATTTCCCTAAAAGCGACAAGGTGTCGATTGCGCAAAATGCAATCTTTGAACTGCAAGACAAACTCGTGCTCAAGGAACTCCAAAACGCCGTGCTATACTACAACCTCGGCACCTATCTCGGCAACAACTACGAGAGTGCCGTAATCACAGCTCAAAACGCAATAAAGGAGTATCCCTACAGTAAATATAAAGAACAACTCCAAATGCTCATCCTCAAATCGCGCTACCAAGAGGCTATTCTCAGCGTGGATGAGAAGAAAGAAGACCGCTTCCGCATCGTCATCGACGAATACTATTCATTCATCAACGACTATCCCGAAAGCGAATCGCGTCAAGAAGCCGACCACATCTTCAAAATCGCCGGCAAATATGTGAAAGATTAAAATATAACAACTAAACATAATTCTCAAAATGGATTACAAGAAAACAAATGCTCCACTAAACACTGTTACTCGCGACATGATTAAGCTCGCCGAGCCTACAGGTAACGTGTACGAAACTGTTTGCATCATCGCTAAACGTGCCAACCAAATTGCCGTTGAGATGAAACACGAACTTGAGAAGAAACTTCAGGAATTTGCATCTATGAGCGACACTCTCGAAGAAGTGTCGGAAAACCGCGAGCAAATCGAAATCTCACGTTTCTACGAGAAACTCCCGAAACCAACGCTGATTGCAACTCAGGAGTATATCGAAAACAAAATCGCATGGCGCCTGCCACTCAAAGTAAAAGAAGACATCGATTAATATCCTCAACAAAAAAGAGAGCGCATCCCGCTCTCTTTTTTATTATCCCACGCCCTACAGTATTAGGTTGAAGAGGTAGCCGAGGAGGATTATGAACAGCGCCACCACTCCGAAGAACACAGCGATAAGGCGCCACGTCATTACTTTCTTGAGCATCGTCGCCTCAGGCAAGGACAACCCCACGACTCCCATCATAAAGGCTATGGCTGTGCCCAATGGCACTCCTTTTGCCACAAACACCTGTATCACAGGTACTATACCTGCGGCATTGGCATACATTGGAACTGAAAGAATCACTGCAAGCGGAACGCCATACCAATTAAGCGTGGAGAGCGATTGTTCAAAGAATCCTTCCGGCACATAACCATGCATACCCGCTCCTATCCCGATGCCGATGAGCACATACACTATCACCCCTTTTACTATGTTCAATGAGTCTTTCAGTATCGTGGGCAGTCTGTCAAGGAATGGTGTGCCGTCGCTCTCCCACTCCGCCGATATGCTTTGCGATTGCTGCTGCACCTACCGCACCCACGGACTCAGGTATCGCTCCAGGCGCATAAACGACAACAATATGCCTCCTACCACACCGAGCAGAATGCCTGACACAACATAGATTATGGTCGCCCTAAGCCCAAAAGTGCCGAGAAACATAGCCACCGCCACCTCGTTGACAAGTGGAGATGTGATGAGAAATGCAAATGTAACCCCAAGCGGAATGCCGCCTTTCACAAATCCAATGAACAAT
>SFER01000203.1 GCA_004557195.1 Bacteroidales bacterium
ACCTTCCAAAACAAGATAATCTACAACACGTGGGGTACTAACAAGTACGGACAGAAGGTTGTATCTACCTTCCAAAACAAGATAATCTACAACCTATGCCCGGTAACTGACTGGAATCTTGTTCTTTACGTGTTTTTCCATCCATTTTTTTTGATGTTTTTAGTTGATTCCATACGCAAAAATACAATTTTTTGTCGAAAATTCTCATTATTTCTTGCTATTTCAAATATTTTTTGCGAATATTGCATTACAAAAATTTTACAAATACTTTTTCTTACTAATCATGAATATACCAAGCCTAATTGAACAAAACAAACCGATTTTTGCTGCCTACACCACGATGGCAATTACCAATATTGCCACTGTTTTCAACCATATACGCAACATCCTTAACATCGCCCCCGGTGAAAATGACGATGGCGACGCAATGCACGAACATTCGCTCATGAAACTTCTTGAGACTGCGAGCAAGCGTAGCGCCGATGTAGAACTGCTGCTCTCGGTTGTCGAGCGACTGCGCAAGCAGATGCCATTTCTCGCCGTTATGGAGGAAACCGGGCGCAAAAAGTCGCGTAATACAAAGCAGAGCGAAGATATAAAGTATCTTTACAATATCCTCAAGAACATTTTCTTTGTGCTCAAGTTGTACCGCGACTTTTCCGAGCACACCGTGTTTGAAGACAAGCGATTAAGCGACACTCACAACGTGTGGCGCAACGAGCGGGAAGTAGCACAATTGATAAACAAATATTTCGAGGTGGCTTTGCGCAATGTCAAAGACCGCTTCGGTTACGAAACCGCCCAACTCGCTTTCATTCAAGACCATCGCTACAAGAAAGAATCCGACTCGCGTTCTTCTCGCCCCAAGATGGTGCCGGACACATCGTTTTTCCTCTCGATGCTTTCCCCGGCAGATGGGTCGGGCGATTACCACCTCTCGGGAGCGGGGGCTGTGCTCCTCATTTCGCTATTTCTCGAACCGAAATATGTCAATGTTTTCCTCTCGAAACTGCCGCGATTCTTTGGTCGCTACGCTAAAGGCTCTGCCGAGGCGCGCATCATCTATCGCACATTTGCCATCAACGGCATCCGTCTGCCGCGGGAGCGTATTGTGAGCGACAATGGCGAAATGGCTATAGCACTCGACATGCTCAACGAGTTGAAACGCTGTCCGCAGCCGCTCTTCGACACTCTTTCATCCGACGACCAAGCGCAGTTTCGTCTCACATCTTCCGATTTCAACGAAGTGCTGCTCATGCGCCACTCCGACCGCTTTGCCCAATTATCGCTAAGATATATCGACACCCTCAAGTTGTTTGCCGATGTGCGCTTTCAAGTGAATATGGGCAAATTGCGCTATCTGTTCAATCCCACAAAGGAGTGTATCGACGGGAACGTGCGTCCGCGAGTGTTGGAGCATCCCCTCAACGGCTTCGGGCGTATCGATGAGATGGAGGCGCGCCGAGTGGGGGAGAATGGTTGCTTCCTCGACACTGCAATCGCCGTGCGCCGCTTTGAGGATGTGCGCCGCGACGACAGCGACCCCGCCAACTATCCCTATGTGGTTGACGACCGCACCGACTATATCATTTCCAACAACAAGATTGGCTTGACTCTCGTTGGCGACACTTTCCCGCAGCCGGTGGAGGATGAGGGGAAATGGCGAGTGGAGAATTGCCCTCCGATGTGCTTCCTCAGCATACTCGAATTGCCTGCGATGATGTTTCACATGCACCTGCTCGGTGCCGAAGCCACCGAACGGAGGCTCAAGGAGGTGAACAAAAGCTATGGCAGGTTGTTTTCTGCAATGGAAGCCGGCACCCTCACGCGTGAGAATCTGTCGAGTTTCGGCATCGCCGAATCCGACCTCCCCGCCAAAGTGCTCGAGGCTGTGCATGGCACCGGAAAGACACCAAGTTTCAAGGCGTTTGTGAAGCAGAGCATTGTGGAAATGATTGCCGACACCAATCATCGCCTCGAGCGACTCAAAGAGGATGAGAAAGCGGTGGATTCCAAGATGAACAAGATGGGTAAGCGCGGATTCCGCGCTATCCGTCCGGGAAAAATCGCCGAGTTTCTCGCCGAGGACATCGTGCGCTTTCAAGAGTCGGCGCTTACCGATGAATTATATGGCACCGACCGAATCACCGGACTCAATTACCGCGTGATGCAGGCTGCCATTGCTACTCTCAACGATGAAATCGAAGGACGCCGGTTCGATGACCTCAAGAGCCTTTTTGCCAAGGCTCACCTCACAGGCAAGTCGTCGCGCACGCCCCATCCTTTCTTGTTCTCGGCATTGGGGCGTCCTGCTAAAAACACCATAGATTTCTATCGCAACTACCTCTTTGCCCGCAAGCGCTATCTCGAAGACTTGAGAAAACGCCTCGATGCAGGAGAGAAGGTGAAAATCACCTTTGCAAATAGTGATAACTCCCGATGGATGCGCCGAGACAAGGATTTCTATCGCAATGTCGCTACCGAATACAAGGAGTTTGTTCCGTTGGACCTTCCGCGACAGATGTTTGATGCCGAAATCAAGGCGGCTCTTGCCAAAATGCCGGAAATGGAAGGGGTCAACTTCGCCGAAGCGAATGTTACTTTCCTCATTGGCGAATATCTCAAGCGTGTGCGCCACGACGATTTCCAGCCGTTCTACTCCTGGAAGCGGAATTACCGATATATCGACCTGCTTACGTGTCGCACCGACAATAAAGGCTCAATCTGCAGCAACTACACCACTATCAAAGAGCGTGAGCAGATGTGGCTTGAGCGCGCGGCTCATGCCGAGAAATACCGCTCATGGGCTATGAAACAGCGACTCGCAAAACGGGAAACTCGTAATATCTCGGAGGAGGAATTTGGCGCGATTCTCGACCGTCGCCTCTCTGCGTCGCGCAACGACTATCAGAAGGCTGAAAAGATGATTCGCCGATTCAAGGTGCAGGACGCTTTGATGCTTCTTATGGCTAAGGAGATTTTCACTCGTTATGTCGATTTCGGCAGCGACCGCTTCAAGTTGGCAACCATCATGCCCGATGCCGACAAGGGAGCCGACCTCACGGGCTCGGATATGGCGCACTGGCTCGGGCTGTCGGAATCGGATAAGCGCGAGGAGTTGACCAAGAAACTGCTGCCGGAGATGGTAATCACGCAAGAGATGCGGCAACAGGCATTCGACTCGTGGGAGACCACAGACGACCACGGCATGCAGATATTCGGCGTGGCGAAAGACCAAAACGGCAAGCGCTACTACATGGTGAAGAACTCGTGGGGCACGCAGAAAAGCGACT
>SFER01000204.1 GCA_004557195.1 Bacteroidales bacterium
AAAACTGCAGTGCTACCATTACACCATAAGACTATCCTTATCTTTCGAGACTCATCGTCCCAAAAGCGTTGCAAAGGTAGGCGATTTTTTTCAATCTTGCAAGTTTTTGGATATTTTTTTGCCAAAATAGTTTTATTTTCCTTGAAAAACGGCATTGCAGCCTCTCGGAACGGCATAAAAAATGGCACCGGGCGTAGTGCTCGGTGCCTATAATGTGCTGCGATGAGCGATTATTTTACAATGATGAGGTAGTAGTTCTTTTTGCCACGCTGTGCGAGGATGTATTTGCCATTGAGGAGGAAAGAGCCGTCGATTTTCATCTGTGGGTCGGCAACTTTCTCTTTGTTGACGCTCACGCCACCACCCTGAGTGAGTTTGCGCATTTCGCCTTTGGAGGCAAATACGGCTGCGTGCTCGGTGAGGAGGTCGATGAGAGGCACACCGGCTTCGATTACGCTTGTCGGCACTTCAAATTGGGGAACACCTTCAAACACCGCGAGGAGCGTGTCTTCATCGATTTTGTGGAGAGTCTCACCGGCATGGTTGCTGAAGAGGATTTGCGAAGCCTCGATTGCGGCGTCGCAATCTTCGGCAGAGTGGACCATTGTGGTGATTTCGCGCGCAAGGCGTTTCTGCAACGGGCGTTTACCGGGGTCTTGTGCCTGCTCTGCTACGAGGGCTTCGATTTCCTCGCGGCTGAGCGCGGTGAAAATCTTGATATACTTTTCGGCATCGGCATCGCTCACATTGAGCCAGAACTGATAGAATTTATAAGGGGAAGTGCGCTTGGGGTCGAGCCACACGTTACCGCTTTCGGTCTTACCAAATTTGCCGCCGTCGGCTTTGGTGATGAGCGGACAGGTGAGAGCGAATGTATCCACATCGCCGGTGATGCGGCGAATAAGTTCGGTACCGGTGGTGATATTTCCCCATTGGTCGCTACCGCCGAGTTGGAGGCGGCAATTTTTGTGCTGATAGAGGTAGAGGAAGTCGTAGCCCTGGAGGAGCTGGTAAGAGAATTCGGTGAACGACATTCCCTGCTGATTTTCGCCATTGAGGCGCTTCTTCACCGAGTCCTTAGCCATCATATAGTTAACAGTGATGTGCTTACCGATGTCGCGGATGAAGGCAAGGAAGCCGTAATCTTTCATCCAGTCGTAGTTGTTTACGAGTTCGGCACGGTTTTCTGCGTCGCTTTCAAAGTCGAGGAATTTGGAAAGTTGCTTTTTGATAGCCTCCTGGTTGTGGCGGAGAGTTTCCTCGTCGATGAGTTTACGCTCTTGCGATTTCATCGAAGGGTCGCCAATCATACCGGTAGCACCGCCAATCAGAGCGATGGGCTTGTGGCCCGAGCGCTGGAAGTGCTTGAGCATCATCACCCCCACGAGGTGCCCGATGTGGAGCGAATCGGCTGTAGGGTCGATACCAAGATAGGCGGTGGTCATTTCCTTATTTAGTTGTTCCTCTGTTCCCGGCATCATATTGTGAATCATGCCGCGCCATTGAAGTTCTTCTACAAAGTTCATTGATTTACAGTTTAAAAGTTATTGCCGACAAAGATACGAATAATTTACATAACCCCCAAAAATCCCCCCAAAAACCACCACCCCCAAAAACAGTAAATAAATTCACACAAAATCACAAAATACCACAAAAAAACAGTAACTTTGTGGCAAAAGCAATGAATTAACAAAATATATGAGATATACCATCGAAGAAATCTGTCAGATGCCGGAAGGGCAGACTTTCGACTGCAAGAGCATCCACATAGAACCGAAGGCTCTCGCCAATACCATTGTTGCCATGGCAAATGCCGATGGCGGCATGATAGCAATTGGTATATCAGATAAAAATCGCCGCATCGAGGGCATAGACCAAGACAAGATTCACTTGAATGAGATACTGCGCACACCCTTCGATTTCTGTGTGCCAACTATTTCTGTAACAACCGAATTCATTCCTTGCCAAGACAGCGATGGGAACGACAACCACATACTGATAATCCATGTCCCTGCCAGTCCTCTCCTCCATGCCAACCAAGCCGATGAGGTGTATTGGCGGGTGGGTGATAAATCGCGCAAACTTCCCTTTGAGGAACGTCTGCAACTGATGTATGACAAAGGTGAACGCTATTATGAAGACTGCCCTGCCTATGATGCTACCGTTGAAGACATTGATATGGATGCCGTAAAAGCATACATAAAGCGCATTGGTTATGGGAAATCTCCGATGGAGTACTTGCAAGAGAATAAAGGATTCCTGACTTACAAAGGCGATGTGCCGCAAGTGAGCAGTGCCTGCATACTGCTCTTCGGCAAGCGTCCTCAAAACTTTTTCCCACGCGCCCGTGTTCGATTCATAAAGTACAATGGCATAGAGGAGAAAGTCGGCAGAGAGATGAATGTCATCAAGGATGTTACCTTCGAGGGACGCATCCTCGACCAAATACAAAAAACAATCGACTATCTCGAAACCCAAGTGAAGGAGCATTCCTATTTGGGCGAGAACGGACTCTTCAAGACGGACAGGGAATATCCAAAATTTGTGATACAAGAGATGACAGTGAATTCGGTTTGCCACCGCGATTACAGCATCAAGGGCACGGAGATACAGATAAAGATGTTCGATGACCGTATTGTGTTCGAGACTCCGGGCAAACTGCCAGGCATCGTCCGCACAGACAACATCCGCCACACCCACTTCTCTCGCAATCCAAAAATAGCCGAATACCTGAAAGCCTACGACTATGTAAAGGAATTTGGTGAGGGTGTTGACCGTATGTGCCGTGAACTTTCTGCCATTGGCATCAAAGAACCTCAATATCACCTTGTTGCCTTCATTATGAAAGCCACGGTTTGGGCAAACATTTTAGAAGAAGGGCAAGAAAACACATTGCACGCCCCGAAGCTACCAGAAAGCGACCAAAAAGATGATGAAACTACCCAGAAAAACTACCCAGAAAAACTACCCAGAAAAACTACCCAGAAAATTACTGAAATACAAAGCCGAATTATTGATTATCTCCGTAATAATCCCATGGCAAGCAGAAATGCTATCACATCTTTCATTAAGGATATAACTGAAGATGGCATCAAGTATAATCTAAAAGTTCTTCAAGAGAAAGGCATAATTAAACGCATTGGTCCCGATAAGGGAGGCTACTGGAAGGTGCTCATAGATGAGGCAATCGAATAAAGACACCCGGGTTTCAGAAAAGAAACCTTGCAAAAAAATGGGCTCAGCCTCATTCAGAAAATTAAATTAAACAGAGGTAAAGAC
>SFER01000205.1 GCA_004557195.1 Bacteroidales bacterium
ATGCCGCCGCGCTTCAAACACTCTGCCTCCTGCAATGGGGAGGTGCAAAGGTAGTTGGCCGTCAGCCATCCGGCGCATACCTGCTCAAAAAGGGTACGTTCCTTTTCGAGGTTACGCCCACCACCATTGCCGAGCTGCTGCCGCATCTTGCTTGGCTCGCCGAGGTGCCGACCGCACCTGTGCGCCTTGCCAAAATCAACCGCCGCGAGGCTATCGCCGCCGACTTCCAGGGTGTGCCGTTTGAAACCTACATTGTCTGCGACAACCTATATCAAGGTTACTTGCAGACTCAGGACGAGTCGTTGCTCGATGAACTCGCCAACGTCCTCTATCCCTCCGACAAGGCTTTCACCCCGAAACCTGCCGAGCGCATCTCCATATTCTATTGGATGGCCTCGCTCAAAGACTTCTTCTCGCGCCGCTTTGCCGACTTCTTGCAGCCGGTCGGTGCAGACAACGCCAACCTGCTCGGTGGTTCACCGAACTATGCCTCGCTTCTGCAAGAGGCGATGGACGCTCAAATCCGCGCCCTCACCAAAGGGGATGTCACCAAAGAGGGTGAAATCCTCCAACTTGACACATGGCGGGCCCTTACTGAGCTGAACGCCCAAGCAAAAGAGTACAAGCAACTGCAAGCCTCGATGAAGAAATGACACAGCCTCTATCCGACTGGAACGCTACCGCGTTCTTTGAAGACTTGCTCACACGAAACCGCCTCGCTCTGCGCGAGGGGTTCGTGTTTCGCCGCGTGTCGGGGCTTGACGGCTTCGAGGAAGCCTTGTCGTCGGCGCAGACGGCTACCGCCTTCTGCTGCGTTTCGGATATTGCCGACGGCTACACCGAACTCAACAACTCGCCCCGGACACGCCGCGTCAAGACCATATTCCTCGCCATGCGCCACGCCGCCGAGGATATGGAGGCCCGAAACGCTTGCATGGAAACCATGCGCGAGCTGTTCCGGCAGATGATGTCGGTGCTAATCCTTGAAAAGACCAAGTTAGAGCAGAGCTGTATCTACCTTGACCCCCGAATATCGTTCAACGAGGTTGACCGCTATTTCTTCTCTGGCTGCGCTTGCGCCTACTTCCAGATAGCCGTCGATAAATACACTGATTTACGCTACAATGCCGATGAATGGTATTAGAGTTGATACTCTTTGAGAAGTCTCTCGTACTCATCAATAAGATTAAGAACATTTCGCTCCGAGGTGCTCTTATTGCTAAATTTTATCCCTTCTTCTTTTGCCAATTCCAAGCAACCGAAAATCTTAACCAGAATTGACTTAGATTCTTTTAGTTGAGTAATCAAAGTATCTTCATTGTAGATTTCAGATTCAAATAACTTACTATTGTAAGTTGTGAAACCAAGTAGAACACAGTTATAGAAATCAATGGCCAATTCATATACTTTGCTCTTAAAGATGTTTGCTGAGTCAAATTCTACTCTACACTCATCAAACAAAAAAATTAGTTCAGCCGCTAATTTTTTCGCCAATGCTTTTAGCTTGTGGTCATTAAATTTTTCTATTTCCATAATGCAAATTTAATCATTTCTGATGAATCAATCAAAAAATCAGACTGAGCGCGAGAAATATGTCCGAGCCTTCAACAAGACGATGATACGCATTTGGCAAGAGCAAATGCGCCTCCTTAACGTCTTTGACACGGGAGCGTTGTACCGCTCAACCGTGGCCGTCAGTCTGCAAGCCGACGGCAAATATACCTCCGTCACACTCAGCCAATCGTTCAACACTTATGGCTTGTTCGTGGACTACGGCACCGGCTCGAACACTCCTCGCGGCAACTCCGGCGACCTTGGAGAGGGCTTCACCAACCGCCGCAAACGTAAGCGGTGGTTCAGCCGCAAATACTTCGCCTCCGTCATGAATATCCAGGAGTTCTTTGCCGACAACCTCGGCAGAGATTGCTGCCTCGCCATTTCTTCCGCGCTAAATCCCGACGCAATGCGTCGTGTGATCACGATGTAATCGTGTCTTTTACCGCATAAGGATGTAGCCATAATTTTGCGATATAAACCGCAAGATTATGGCTACATCTACTATTGACACCAAGAGTCTTACCGACATCATTACCGAGTTTCGGAAGATTACCGCAAAGGATGCGATAACTCCCGAAAACCTGGGCTACATACTCCAACGCATTGCCGACCTGCTCGCTACCGCCGGAACGCAGGAAACATCTACAACCCTTATGGCGTGGTACAACGCCATAAAGAGTGCCGCCGCCGAATGCATTACGTCTATCTCGCAAGGCTCGTCAGACCGCAACGATGTGAAGCTGACACCCTCAACGGTCGCGCTTCTCACCGGCGCAAAGAAAACACTCGCCGACTCAATCGTTATCCGACAGGCCACCACCGAAAGAGCCGGAGCAATGAGAGCGCAGCAGGTCACAGACCTTAACAACGCCCGGCGTAGCGTTACAACGTTGGAAAAATCCACCGCCCAACTCACTACCGCAATGGCCGACCTTTTCAAGCGGCTCGGTGTGGGCGACGGAACCTCCGTGCCCAAAATCTTCACCACAGCGCAGATTGGTGTTCGTGTTCGAGCCGGTCGCCTCGAACTCTACGGCCACAAATCGCTCGTCTCAGCCGGATATGTACCATACATCTTCCGTTGGACTCGCAAGCGCAATCCCTTCAAAGACAAATACGCCTCTGATGCCAACAAGGGGCGCAGATACTGCACCGAAACCAAGGGCTGGCACCTCTACGGCTCAATCTATGCCGTGAGGGTCAGCGACAATATTGTGCAATTCTCTCTCAATTCACACAATATGCTCAGTATTCCGGCGGAGGGGTGGAGCACCGCACCGTCAGCGATAGTCAAAACGCGCACCAACAATAAAGGTATCAAGACATTCGGTTGGGGTCGCTCAGTGGTTGTGCTTCGCGACTACAAAAGCAAAAACAAGAACAACCGAATGATACGGCTGCGCTTCGCCATAGGCTTCGCCCCAAAAATCAAGCCCGGCAAAGTCGCCATCACCCCTGCAAACCTCGTCAGCTCGCTTGCCGAGTTTTCCATTGTCTACAATCCCGCTTCCGACTCATGGATGTTCTCGAAATAAAACAGATAGCCCCGACTGTAAATTTACAATCGGGGGTTAGCTATCACTGGAAACATTTCTCGATAGCCCCATACTTTCGGAGGGCGCACCTCCCAAAGTATCGGGAGGA
>SFER01000206.1 GCA_004557195.1 Bacteroidales bacterium
GCCTCACAATCGCCGAAACGTCCGCGGGTGGATAAACTACCCACCGAAAGACTGAAACGCGAAAATAGGGGCGTTTACGGGGCTTGCAACGGCCTCGGGCTACAAAAGTAATTGCCAACCTTTGCAGCCCGACACCTCCACCGCCGCGAGATTGTGCCAAATTTTGGTACAATACCCGCCGTGGTGGGTGTGGTGCCGCGGGGTGTGCAAAGATTTTACACACGCTACAAAAAGAGCAGCACCGACCCACCGATTACACACTTTCGGCAAAAAGAGCCGCCACCGCCGCCCCCCACCTGCAACCCGATAGAAAGCGACCGCGGGCGCGTGGATGATGCCGACCACCGACAGCAGCACCCCGACAAGATGGGGCGACAATGAGAGCAGCGCGACCCCTCGAATGCCCCACCGCGTGGCCGGACTTTGCAAAGCTTTGCCGCCCCTGATGTCCTCCACCCGCCCGACCTTTGCAACGTTATAACCTCGCTAATGGCACGTTATAACCTCACTTTCAAAGGTTTAAACGTATCAAAACAACGTTATAACTCCCACTCAATTTGTTAAAGATTATTAACATTTACAACAATTTGGCGCAAAATGGCGCAACTTTGCCAAATAATTTGCTAACTTTGCACCCGAAGTCTATGCGATTAACTATTTCTTAATAGTTTATCGCCCCTCCCAAGCGGGGGGGGGCGTGGATTGAAACAACAAGAACAACAGCGACAACGCACAACAGCGACCACAACCGCGAGCAGTGCAAGCCGCACAATGTCGCCTCCCACTTCGGTGGGGGCGTGGATTGAAACCAACGAAAATTCAACCGCCGTGAGGCGTTTCCCAACGATTATAAAACGAAAGTATTTGCGGCGCAAGCCGTCAACAAACCGAATACGGCCTCAAAAGTGAGGCCGTTTTTCGTATGGTAAAAAAAACACCGCGAAAAAGTTTGAAATTTGTGGCAAGTATGCAAAAAAATTCTTAACTTTGCAGTCAGATGCGGCGCAAAGGTTTAAGCCCGCAAATACTTTCAGTTTTATGACAATTCCAAAACACGCCCCGCGGGTAGGACTATACACCCGCACCACAATCACCGACAAGCCCGCCCGACTATATGCGCGGGTGATGATGGATGGCCGACAATACTACCTTGTTACGGCCTCCAAAGTACTCAAACCACAATGTCGCTATTGCCACCTGATGCAACGCGATAACAGCGGACTGCCCGACCTCTACCCGATGACACTCCAAGCGATGGCGCAAGAGCGCGACCGCGTTTTGGCCGTGTGCAGCAGCGTGGCCGATTGGGGCGCGATGACCTCCGCCCAATTACAAGACCTCTATGACCTCAAAACCTATTGCGATGGACAAGACACAACAACAGCAGCACAATGATGCAGCCACCCCGATGGATGCCGCCGCGCAAAGCTTCGACAGCCCCGACCCCGCGGGCGATGACACCCAAGCACCCCAAGAACGGGGCGCACTCCCTACCACTGCCGCCGACACTTTGGCGATGATACGGCGACAAGCGCAAACGGGTGTAACACCTGACACCGCCGAAAGCACGGACGGCACCGCTGCACCTGACGCCCTCCCGACTATCAACGTGGACGACCTCACCGCCCCCGCGTGGGATAATGACCCCTACGGCGATATTGTCAACTACTTTGCCGCTACCCCGATGGGCGACACGTGGGGAATGATTGGCGACCGCCCCGCACTCCCTCGACAAGGCGTTATCCAAATAGATGCCAAGCCTAAACAAGGCAAATCATTTGCCGCCCTCGCTATTGCCGTGGCGTTATTGGGCGATGCCGAAAGCTTTGCTAACCTCACCCCGATGGGCGACCGCCCCAAGTGTATCATTATCGCCGACACCGAAATGAGCAGCAGCACACTGCAACGCCGTGGCCGTGGGGTGTATAACACTATCGGCGACACCGCCACCCGCCGCCTGATAACTCTACAACTCGCAAAGTACCCCGCCGCCGAAAGATGGGGCAGACTGCAAAAGTATGTGGCCGCTTATAACCCCGATATTTTGGTAATTGACAACCTCACCAATATGCTACCCAACGTCAACGACCAAAACGATGCCTCCTTTGCTTGCGAGCAATTGGCGACAATGAGCAGCAGCCGCACAATTATTGCCGTTATCCACCAAAACAAGAGCCAAGAGGATACAAGCGCAACGGGGGCGATTGGTAGCAAACTCACCCAAATGGCCGTGGAGAGATACACCGCCAAGCGACAAAATGGGGTGTTTTACCTGATGCCCGTAATCGCCCGCGACACCGAAATACCCGATGGAGAGGCCGACCGCAAACAAATGTCGCTGACCTTTGCCGTGGCCAAAGATGAGGCCGACCCGCTAAGTATTGCCAAATTTGTGGATGGCAAACCGATGGCCGACCGCGCCGCCGAAGAAGAGGCCGCCGACAATGCCGCGAAATGGCGACAGCAGTTTGCAACAATCTTTGCAGACACCGACACACTCTCCTCAGGCGAAATGGTGGAACGATTATTGGCTAAATATTACGACTGCCGCACAGCCGCCAAAAATGCAATTAAGAACGCCAAGGCCGCGGGGGTGATATACAAGACAAGTGATGCACACTTAGCCCCCTATAAATTGGTCGCAACCAATTAGCCTAAAATCGCCGCCGATGACCTCCCAAAGAATCGCCCCAAGCAAACGTTCGGTAGGTTGGTCGGTTTGGTCTACCCCTATATATAGGGGGCTGACCAATCTGACCAAACTCCCGACCAATGTTTGCCCGATTGGTCGGATTGGCCAATTTGACCAAACTTTGACCAATCTGACCAAACTCCGAACAATGGGGGATTGTACCAAAAAATGGTACAAGCCCAGGCCGTCAATAATAGCAAGATAATAGCAAGGTTGAGCCAATATAATCGCCCCTCAAAAATCTATCTTTGTAGCCCCAAATGACCCAAAGATAACCCAAAGGTTTAACGACAAAAAAACAACAACTATGAACAATAAAAACACAGCAGCCGACCGAGCCGCCGCCGTTATTAACTACGCGCTCACTCACTCGGTGAATATATCGCCACCCGCTGGCGATGAACCCGGTTGGGCGCGCTGGTGTGATGCCCTCAAAGTGTTGGGCTACACCTGCACCGACTTTGTCGCCCTCTCTAACTGCCCCGCCCGCGATGCCGTC
>SFER01000207.1 GCA_004557195.1 Bacteroidales bacterium
CAGATTGACGAGAACATCGCACAAGAGAACGCCGAGCAAGAAAGCGGACAGACTTTTACACCGACCGATTTGATGCTCATAGCCGATAAACTGAACCGTAGCCTTGAGAATGAGTCTGCGCCACAAACCAAGGAACAAAAGAAGCAGCACAGTGAGCGCAAGAAACAAATAAAACAACTCAGAGAACAGGCCGAAAAACTGGTGGAGTACGACCAAAAACTGAGTATTCTTGGTGATCGCAATTCGTATTCCAAGACCGACCCCGACGCCACGTTCATGCGGATGAAAGAGGACGCAATGAACAACGGACAGACAAAGCCAGGCTACAACCTGCAGATAGGAACGGAGAACCAATACATCGTCCACTTCGGACTCTTCCAAACACCTGGTGACCCATTTACAATGATACCATTTTTCAAATCATTCCAAAACCGTTATGGCAGATTGCCCTGGATAGGAGTGGCGGATGCCGGATACGGTTCGGAAGAGAACTATCGTTTTATGGAAGATGCCGGGATTGAAGCCTACGTAAAGTACAACTGGTTCCACCGCGAGCAGAGGATGCATTATGAGCCCAATCCATTCAGCCCGCAAGCGCTCTACTACAATGCAGAAGGCGACTATTATGTATGAACCACCGTCTGGCAGAGTACCGCCGAAAAGCTCGGGAGCGGCTGACATCCGAGGAAGGAGTCAAACATCGAGGGCGACGATGCATAGAGCCGGAAGCCGTTTTTGGACAAATGAAATACAACATGGCATACCGCCGCTTCCGACACTTCGGAATGGACAAGGTCAAAATGGACTTTGCCTTCTTCGCCATTGCCTTCAATCTAAAGAAAATGTGCTCAAAAATGGCAAAACAGACCTGGCAAAACAGACCGGAAATGGCGGAAATACACCCAAATCCGGTCTATTTTTGCTTATTTTTCGGATTATACGCCCCGAGAATCGAAAATTTTTGGAAAATCCCCAAAAATCGGTCGCTTGAATATTTTCGCGCTCTCAATAGCTATATATAGAAAGAGTGTATCAAATAATTTATTTTTGATACACCCTCTGTTTCGGTCAAATATGCGCATTCAACCTTGGTATGTGTTTATTTAGTGGGCATTAGTTAAGTGTGAAGGTAGCTGTTTGTACATTCTTGCTGTCGCCACCCACCATCACTTGGAATTCTCCGGGTTCGCACACATGCTTCAACTCGGCATTGTAGAATTTGAGGAGTTCGGGTGTGATTTCGAATTGTACATTGCGGCTTTCGCCTGCCTTGAGGCTGATTCGCTCAAAGCCCTTGAGTTCCTTAACCGGACGTGAGATGCTTCCCACCAAGTCGCGGATATAGAGTTGAACCACTTCGGTAGCATCATATTTGCCACTGTTGGTAACTGTTACACTTGCTGTAATCTTGCCGTTTTGGTCCATTGTTGTAGCATCAAGAGCGAGTTCGCCATAAGTGAATGTTGTGTAAGACAATCCGTATCCAAATGGATAGAGGGGGTCATTGTCAACATCGAGATAGTTGCTGCGGAACTTACTGAACCATTTTTCGGCAGGACGCCCGGTGTTGAGATGGTTGTAATAAAGCGGCAACTGACCAACGGCTTTGGGGAAAGATGTGGTGAGTTTGCCCGAAGGAGATTTGTCGCCAAACACTACATCGCAAATTGCATCGGCTGCTTCCGAGCCGCCAAACCACACTTGAAGAATTGCGGGGATATTTTCGTTTTCCCAGTTCATCACTGTTCCTCGACCTGCAAAGTTGAGCATTACGATAGGTTTGCCGGTTTTCTTCAAGGCTTTCAAGAGGTCGAGTTGCGCATCTGGCAATTCGAGATAGGCACGCGAACTGCATTCGCCGCTAAATTCGGAAGATTCGCCACCCGCAAACACGATTACATCGGCACGCATTGCCACTTGCAATGCTTCGGCACGCATTGCCTCGGCAGAGCGTTTGTCGCGCATTTCGCGACCAAACATTGTGGCATTTGCTTCAAGTGTTTCGTCATAACACAAGTTGCTCCCTTTGGCATAAAGGATTTCGGCATTGTTGCCCACTGCATCTTGGAAACCTTTCAAGAGCGATTTATATCTGTCGGCAACTGCTGCAACGCTCCATGTGCCGGGCATATTCGCCTGAGTGTCGGCGAGAGGACCGATAAGGGCGATACGGCCTTTGCGCTTAAGAGGAAGAATATTGCCTTCATTCTTGAGAAGCACAAATGTCTCTGCTGCAATATCGCGAGCAATGGCACGATTTTCGGGAGTGAATATTTCATTCTTGGCACGCTCTACATTGCAATATTTGTACGGGTCGGCAAACAAACCGAGTTTGTATTTAGCCTCGAGAATGCGGCGGCAAGCCTTGTTGATATCCTCTTCGGTAATCTTACCTTCTTCGAGAGATTTCTCAAGTGTGCCAATGAAACCATCGGCTACCATGTCCATGTCGGTACCTGCCTTGAGAGCCAATGCCGACACTTCTTGCAAATCGCCCATTCCGTGGTCGATCATTTCGGCGATTGCGGTGTAGTCGGTTACTACAAAGCCGTCAAATCCCCATAGGTCGCGAAGCAAGTCGGTCATGAGCCATTTGTTTCCGGTTGCGGGAACGCCGTCAACCACATTGAACGACGACATTACAGAGCCGACGCCTGCCTCAACAGCAGCCTTGTAAGGCTCAAAATATCCGTTAAACATTGAGACGCGGCTCATATCCACTGTATTGTAGTCGCGACCTGCCTCGGGTGCGCCATAAAGGGCGAAGTGTTTCACACATGCCATAATTGTGGTGGAATCTTGCAAGTTTTCGCCTTGGTAGCCTTTTACCATAGCACGAGCAATAGCGGCACCGAGGAACGGGTCCTCACCCGAGCCTTCCGATACACGGCCCCAGCGTTGGTCGCGGCAAATGTCAACCATCGGGCTGAATGTCCAGCAAATACCGTCGGCACTTGCCTCACAAGCGGCAATTTCGGCTGATTTTTCAATCGCAGCCATATCCCAACTGCAAGAGAGAGCCAACGGAATAGGGAACACTGTTTCATAGCCATGAACAACGTCCATACCGAAAATCAATGGAATGTGAAGGCGGCTTTCCTCAACGGCAACACGTTGCACGTCGCGAATGCGCTCTACACCCTTGAGGTTAAAGAGACCACCCACTTCGCCATTTTTGATTTTCTCGGCAACATCACTGCTCTTTGCCTGTCCGGTTACGATTTCACCGGTTACAGGAAGGTTGAGTTGACCGATTTTCTCATGAAGAGTCATTTGTCCCATGAGGTCATCGATGAATTTGTCCATTTCGGCATCGCCGCTACCACTGCTTTGGCAAGCGGTGAGCGCAGTAAGCGCTACAGCAGCCGAGATAAATAAATTTTTAATCTTCATATTAGTTATATTGATTTTAAGTTTATAAATTATTGTTGTGCTGTTCCAACTGTGAAACCGAGTTTCTTGAGACCTTCTTGCACTTCCTCGCAGCTCATGAAGAGCTTCCAGAGCAAGCCCGTACGATAGTTCTCAATCATCGGAGCAATTGTACATTGGTCGATAGCGAGATAGCGTGGAAGAGTCCATTTTTCGCTATCCGAGAAAGCGTCATAGAAGCCGTATTTGCCCCAAATCCATTCACCTTTGGCATAGAAGCCTTTGAGAGCTGCCAGCGATTCGTCGGGAGTGTAAGGGAACGATGACAAAGCGGCTGTCGGGGTGATTACACCACGGTCGTTGCCGGGGCAATGTGCGGTGTAGCCATCGATTGTGTAGCTTGCAGTGAGACCCCAGCAGTCTTTGCCGTAACCGGCATATCCTTTGGGATTGGTTACACAATAGTTGTAGTTGCTAAGTGCATGGTTGCGCACTACATTCCAATAGTTGGCATACTTGTCTGTGAGGTTACGAGGGTCGAGACCGATGTAGGAATAGTGAGCCCAGAAAAGAGGGCCACCTGTCATTTCAGCACCATTGTG
>SFER01000208.1 GCA_004557195.1 Bacteroidales bacterium
ACAACCAAACAGTACGCTCGGTGCTTGCCGACCACAGCACAGGCAGAATCTACGTGGGCGCCTACCATGAATTTGGCTACTTTGAGCCGGATGAATATGGCAATCTCATATATGTTTCGCTCCACAATGCCAAGCGAGACGGCACCGGCAACCCCCATGACTACGATATATGGCAAATCGTGAAACTCAACGACAAAATCTATTTCCAGTCGTTTAGTTCATGGTTTGTTTATGACGGGAAATCGGTTCGCGAGTATTTCGACAAGAGATACCTCCCACTCTATTTCCACCACATCGACAACCGCATCTTCGTGCAGATGATAGATGGCGATTTCTATCAGCTCATAAATGAGAAGCTTCACTTTATATTTTCTCGCGAAGTCGTTGGAAACGACCACATTGTGGCGATTATACCACAACCCAAAGGGCACATGATTCTGTGCACCGAGTGGAATGGGCTCTTCGACTATGACGGAAACACCGTGAAGCGCCACACTACCGAAATCGACGACGACTTGCACAAGATGCAAATCAATAGAGCGGCTTTTCTGCGCAGCGACTCCACTATTATAATAGGTACCATACTTAATGGTGTGTACGCAATATCGCCAAGCGGCAAGAAACTGTGGAACTACAATATGAGCAACCGCCTCTACAACAACACAGTGCTTAGCCTATTTGTCGATAGGGATAACAACATCTGGTCGTGTCTCGACAACGGCATCGCGCTCATCCACTCCGGTTCTCCATTTTCGCTCCTGAGATACGACTTATCTTCAGGTCAGTCGTTGGGAATGGTGTATGGCATCGACTGGATTGGCTCCACAATGTACATAGCCACCAACCAAGGCGCCTATAAATATGATGAGCGCTCGGGTAATATATCCCTTATTCCCGGCACAACAGGGCAAAACTGGCATATCAACCATTTCGACACCGGGCAAGTATTCATCGGGAACAGCACACCCAAAATGCTTGTCAACGGGAATGTCGTAAATATCCCGGGTGCCACCAATTCAAGCGGCACCTGTATGCACAGGTGCACAATTCACAATAAAGACATCCTCCTTGAATCATCCTATATCGGACTGCGGGTTTATCGCAAAACCAACGACAGATGGGAAATGTTTTGCGAGATTCCCAATCTCAATATTCCAATCAGACATTTCGAGGTAGATCACAGCGGCACAATCTGGGCTGCACACATGAACCGAGGCATCTACAAGATCGAACTCGACAAATCGTTGTCGAAAGTTGCCAAAATTACGGCATTCAGCGACATTCCGGGAGGGTTTGACGGCGGACTAATGTTCGTTACGAAAATATCCGGGCGCGTGATGTTTGCCCATCAAGAGCGATTATACACCTACGATGATGTAAACGATAATATAATAACCGTAGATTATATTTCCGACGTAATGAAGCGGAGCATCAACTCCGCCACACCTATCGACGCATATGTGTATGCTATATCGAGCGACAAATACTACTCACTTGTAACCATCAGCAATAATAAGGCATCTATCAAGCAAACCATACCGGCACGCTTTTTTGGCACAGAGTGCAACGAAAGCAACAACAACATTTTCGTTCACAACAATGCCGTTTATTTCTTGCTAAACAATGCCATAGCACGCTACACCCCTCGCAAGATGCCGGCACCGATTTCAACAAGCCATCTACGCATCGACCGAGTGGTTTCCACCGACAGAGACAAGAATGAGGTAATTCTCCCGGTGGTCAGCGACAAGAAAACCAATGCCAAGGCAGTGGGTGATATCACCTTCAATATGTCTCTCCCCCATTTCGACAATTCTATCATCCATTTTAAATACCATCTCAAGGGTGGCGGCATGGATTTGGAATCGCTATCGGAAGACCCATGGATTACCTACGGAAGCCTCGGTTACGGGCATTACCACTTCTCTGTGGTGGCACTCAATGCCAATCACGAGCCGATAGGGAGTGCGGAATACTACTTCACACTGCCTCGCCCCCTTCACCTCTCCTATTTTGCTATCACGATGTATATTGTGATGCTCGTCTCGATCACCTATCTCATTACCAGATACCGTGCGGCACGCATCATGCAGATGCGGAAAAAAGAATTTGAGGCCGAAAAAGCAAAACAAGAGCTCAAGATGCTGGAACAGCAGCGAATAATCGACCGACAACAACAGCAGCTTCTCGAATCGGAACTTTCCAATAAAGGAAAAGAGATTGCCAGCCTCGCGATGGACGTATTCACTAAAGACCGAGCCATAGAATCGCTGCGCGAACTTGTAGCTAAGAGAAAACCGGGAAGCAATGCTCCGCAACAAGATTTCGACTCGCTTCTCAAGCAAATCGACACCAATAACCTGCAAAGCAAAGAGTTCTGGGACCTTTACCAAGCCAACTTCGACTTGATTCATGAGAATTTCTTCAGAAACCTGCGCAAGAAATATCCCAAACTCACTCCGAGCGACCTCAAGTTCTGCGCATTCCTCCGCTTGAACCTTTCTACGAAGGACATAGCAAATATCACCAACCTCACAATTCGCGGTGTAGAGGCTGCACGATACCGATTGCGTCGCAAACTCGAACTTCCCGAAGGCACTTCGCTTGTCGATTTCCTAATCGACTTCAAATAAGGGCGTTTTTAGCATTTTGCAAGACTAAATTTACCACCAAAAAGTGTTATTTTATGTTAAACCTAATAAAATTATCCCTCATTTAATAAATTTAAGCAGTCAAATTAAGTTAATTCGCATAATAACATTAACATATTCAATATTTGCTACGCACAACCATTAATGCGCCTATTTGACTGCAAATACAGGCATTTAGGTTACAATTTGTGGAAAAAATAACAATTCGGCAACGGAAAATCCCGTATTACCTAATTCACTACAAATCAACATTTTGAAGTTTAAAACAAGAATCTACGCCAATAATTTCGGGCAAAAATAGTGTCGTTTTTTACAACAAACGATTTCAATTTGACACACATTTTGCAAAATTTACAGCAAATATCTCGATAATACCGGTAATTCTTCTTCATTTGTGTTAAACTCCACATCTATTGGCACACATATTAAAATATCCGCTGTCCCCCGATTTCGGGCGGGGACAAAAAGAAAAAGAGCAAACCACCATAGGGATGATTTGCTCTTTGTTGCCTTGGAAGGACTCGAACCCTCACAG
>SFER01000017.1 GCA_004557195.1 Bacteroidales bacterium
TCGCTATGCTTTGAGTGGCAGTCTTCTCGGAGTGGAAATGAAAGATATAGAGAGTGTTCCTGTGGGCTACATGGCAGTGAAGGATGTATTTCCGTTGGACTTTGAGGAGTTTTCGAGGTGTCTCGGGCTTTCGGATGTGGTGTTTGAATCATTAAAGGTGTCATGGGAAAAACTTGAACCTGTGGATGAGGTTGTGCATAACGCTTTGATAAAGGCGGTGCATCTTTACCTTATAGTAGGCGGAATGCCTGCTGTAATTCAGGCATATATCGACACCAACGATATGAATGTGGTTGAGAACAAGCAGCGAGAGATACTCAGATTGTATAGGTGGGATATTGCCCAATACAATACAGAAGGCAGACTTGAACTTGAAGAGATATTTCAACTCATTCCATCGGAACTTGATGCAAAGAATAAACGCTTTATTCTCAAGAATCTCAATGAGAAAGCCAGATTCTCGAGATACAAGGAGAGTTTCTTGTGGCTCAAAGATGCCGGGATAGCAATCCCCACCTTCAATGTGGCAGAACCGCGTATCCCGCTTAAACTAAACGAGCAACGAAATCTATTTAAGTTGTTCCAAAACGATGTGGGGTTGCTTGCCAGCCAGTATGCCTCGGGATTGCAACTCAAAATCTTGAATGGCGAGGTAAATATCAACTATGGCGCTATTTATGAGAACTTTGTAGCGCAAGAACTTTGTGCCCATGGCTACGGCGGTTTTGACCATAGTCTCTATTATTTCAATAATAAAAAGCAGGGAGAACTCGATTTTGTTATTGAACGCAATGGCGAAATTGTGCCGATAGAGGTGAAATCGGGTAAGGACTACGATCGCCACAATGCCCTTGCAGCGGTAGTGAAAAATCCCGAATATGCTATATCAAGAGCGATAGTGTTGAATAATGGCAATGTAGAAGTGAAAGATAAAGTGATATACCTGCCAATATATATGGTAATGTTTATGGGAAAGAGAGATGATAGCGGAAGTCAAATTTTTCGGATGGAATTGAGAAATTTGAAGATGGACAGCCGGTGATTCGGGAGAGGTTTGGTAATTACGGCAAAAGTTTGTACCTTTGTAGAAGATAGGCTTCGCTCGGCAAAAAACTCAAGCAAGCTTGTTTTTTGCGCTCACTTGCACTATCTTTGTAAAAGCAATGAAAAACAAAATAGCATTATGAAACAACTTTTTTTACTCGCAATTATCGCATTGTGTTGCGTTGTGCCGGCATGGGCGCAGCCGAAAGCAGAAGTTAGAGCCGTGTGGCTTACAACCAACAGTAATCTTGACTGGCCATCGAAAAGCACTCTCAGTGAGAGCCAAATGAAAGCGGAACTCACCGACATCCTCGACCGCCTGAAAGAGGCAAATTTCAATACCATCCTGTTTCAAGCCCAAGTGAAGGGCGATGTGGCATGGGAATCGGAGATACAGCCTGCCATGCGCGCGCTCACCGGCAACGGCGCCAACCGAATGTCGTGGGATGTGAGCAAGTATGTTATAGAGGAGTGCCATAAGCGCGGAATGGAATGCCATGCGTGGATTGTGCCCTATAGGGTCGGCACAGCGAGCGAGGCTGCAAAATATGACAATAACCCGGTGAAACATGTGGTGAAACTCCACCCCGAGTTGTGCGTGCTGTATAACAACGCCTATTATCTCGACCCCGGGCTTCCCGAGGTGAGAAGTTACCTTGTGGAACTATATCGTGAGGTTGTTACCAACTATGACTACGACGGTTATAATTTCGACTACACCCGCTATCCCGGCAGCGCATTTGGCGATGATGAAAGTTATGCCAAATATGGCGGCGGAATGTCGCTTGCCGACTGGCGTAGGTTGAATATCAACACCTTCGTGCACGAATTTTACGATATGGTGAAGAGCATAAAGCCCGATGTGAAAGTGGGAGCGGCTCCTATTGGCACCTACAAGAATGTCAATGGCACGGGAAATATGTCTGCTTACAGCGATGTGTATCAAGACGCTTGCGAATGGATGCAAGCCGGGAAACACGACCTGCTTGTGCCGCAAATGTATTGGAACGAGAAATACGGCTTCTCCACCCACATGACCACATGGGTTGAGAATGGCGCCGGAAGACAGATTGTCGTGGGACTTGCGCCCTATAAGATGCTCGACAGCACCAACAACTGGGAATACACTGTGGTTACCGAGCAGATAGAGAAAGTGCGCAACAAAGAGGGAATGAGCGGTGTGTGCTTTTTCCGCGCTATGAACATATTGGGAACTGAAACCAAGGTGCAGCAGCTTTACGCGGCATTGCGAGATGACTATTTCAAGTATCCGGCACACATCCCGGCGATGGACTACAACGGTATTACCAAGCCAAACGCGCCGATAGGCACACATGCGAGTCGCGATAACGGAATTTATACCCTCTCTTGGGAAAAGCCTGCCCTCAATGAGAAGGATATAAAATACTACTGCGTGTATGCCTCGGAAAGCGAGACGGTAGATATCGCCGATATTAAAAATTGTGTGGGTTTTGCACTCACCGACACCAAGTGGGAATATGCTACTGACAAAGAAGGCTTGCACTTTGCGGTTACTGCCTTCGACACCAACTACTACGAGAGCGATGCTGCCATGGCAAGCGTCGATGGCATCGATGAGTCGCTGCGCTTTTCGATAGGCGTTTCAAACGGCGCACTCAACATCGTTGCCGTGAATGACATAGCAAATGTTGAGGTGTTTGACCTCGCCGGACGCGCATCGGGACGCACAAAAATTTCGGGCAGAGGAGCAACCGTTGAAAATTTGGCTCATGCAATGTATCTCGTAGTGGCAACAGACTGCAACGGAAATATATTTTCGCAGAAAATTTCTATCTAAATGTTTTAGGATACAAAAAAAGTAGTACCTTTGTAAGGATAAATTTAAGAGAAACAATTAAAACAAATAAATAATGGAAATAACAGGTAAAATCATTTCAAAACTCGATTTGCAATCGGGAACTTCCAAAGCAGGCAACCAATGGAAGAAACAAGAATATGTATTGGAAACACAAGACGCATATCCTCGCAAAGTTCATTTCGATTTCTTCGGCGAGCGTGCCGACCAATATAATTTGAACATCGGCGACGTGATTAAATTGAGCTTCGACATCGAGAGCCGCGAATATCAAGGACGTTGGTACACCAGCATTCGCGGATGGAAAGCCGAACCGGCAGATGCCGCCGCAGCCACTGCACCGGTACAACAGGTAGCCGCCGCTGCGCCCGGTATGCCCGAACCCGATTTTTCGGCATCGAATGACCAGGGTGACGACCTTCCATTCTAAACGACGAAGCATCGCCATAACCACACAGGAGAGAGGGCGCATAGCGTTCTCTCTTTTGCCTTTAATACATCATATTATGTCGAAATATAAAATTCTCTTGGCGGCTGCCATGCTCATCATCCTTTCCTGCTGCAGCAGGGGGAGAAATGGTGGTGCGCCTGAATCGCGTAACCTTGTAGAATGGGAATATGCGTCGGGGATAGATGTGGATGTGCATGAGCACTACACCGTGGCAGAGGTGAAGAACCCGTGGAAAAAAGGTGCTGTATTGCAGACATATATCCTCGTTGAGAGAGACAAACCGCTACCCGACAGCCTGCCCGAAGGCACCATCGTGAGAGTGCCTCTGCGCAACTGTCTGGTGTACTCGTCGGTCCATTGCAATGTGATAAAGGAACTCACCGGGAGCTTTGACGCAGTGGGCGGGGTGTGTGATGCTCAATATTACAACACCCCCGAAATTGTTGCAGGAATAAACGATGGGAGAATAGCCGATTGCGGCAACTCCATGGCTCCCACGATAGAGAAAGTGATGATGCTCAAGCCTGAGGCGATTTTGCTCTCTCCGTTTCAAAACTCCGGCTATGGTGCGCTCACAGCCACCGGCATACCTATTGTTGAATGTGCCGATTACATGGAGCCGCTGCCGCTTGGACGCGCTGAGTGGATTAAGTTCTTCGGACTCCTCTTTGGCAACACCGAGCGCGCCGATTCGATGTTCCAAGATGTGAAAGAGAAATACACATCGCTTGCGGCAAAGGCGGCGACAGCCGACAGCAAGCCGAAAGTGCTCACGGAGACAATAACCAACGGAGTGTGGTATGTGCCGGGCGGCAACAGCTATATGGCGCGAATGATTGCCGATGCCGGAGGCGATTTCCCATGGAAAGACACCCAATCCATCGGCTCCATTCCGCTCGACTACCCGAAAGTGTTTGAAAAGGCTTTCGATGCCGATGTGTGGCTGATTAAAGCCTATCTCAACGATGCCACACTTGCCGACATCAAAGCCATCGACACTCGAAATGCGCGCTTCAAGGCATTCTCAAATGGCGGAATATACTATTGCAACACATCAAAGACGACATTATACGACGATTTCCCGTTCCATCCCGATAAGTTGCTCGAAGAATACATCAAAATATTCCATCCAGGGCTGCTTGCGGCATCAAATTTGCAATATTTCAAGAAAATAGAAAAATGAGGAAACGACATGCCATAATATTTGCCTTGTGCGGCGTTGTGCTCGCCGTGCTGATAGTCGCCAACCTTTTTATCGGTTCGGTGGATATCCCTGCAAGCGAAGTGATGCGGATTCTCGGAGGAAACGGCTCAAGCAACGAGGCATGGGATTACATAATCCTCGAAACCAGGGTGCCGATGATAGCAACGGCATTACTTGCCGGAGCGGCGCTCTCCTTGGCGGGACTCCTGTTGCAAACCGCCTTCAACAACCCACTTGCCGGACCCTCGATACTCGGTGTGAGCACCGGGGCATCGCTCGGAGTGGCAGTGGTGATGCTCTGGCTCGGAGCGGCAGGCGGCACACTCTTCGGACAGACTGTCGGCGGATATTTAGGCGTGCTTGCGGGGGCATTTGTGGGAGC
This sequence comes from Bacteroidales bacterium, assembly GCA_004557195.1. Taxonomy (GTDB): domain Bacteria; phylum Bacteroidota; class Bacteroidia; order Bacteroidales; family Muribaculaceae; genus W0P31-042. The sequence goes on from SFER01000017.1 coordinate 4,919, forward strand.
ACTCACAGTGCTTGGCACACTGCTGCTGTTTTCGTTTGTCGTCGAAAGTACGACAATGCTCCTGATTGTGGGCATTCTCACCGGCTATATCACCTCATCGCTCATTTCGCTACTCAATTTCTTCTCCACCCAGGAAGGCGTTCACTCCTATGTAATCTGGGGGCTTGGAAGTTTCAACGGCGTTACTTTAGAGCAACTGCCATACATCTCGCTTGTCGTGATTCCGGCAATCCTGTGGGCTGCGCTGATGGTGAAGCCGCTCAACGCCCTGTTGCTTGGAGCGCGTTATGCCGCCAACCTCGGAATCAATGTGAAAAGCACTCGCAACAAACTCTTGCTCATAAGCGGCATCCTTACAGCCTCCGTTACCGCTTTTTGCGGTCCGATAGGCTTTTTAGGACTCGTAGTGCCTCACATCGCACGCCTGCTTCTGCGCACATCCAATCACAACACCCTATTGCCGCTCACAATCTTGTGTGGATGTTGTACCTCGCTGGTTTGCACCCTCATCTCGGTGATGCCACAAGAGAACGGCGTACTCCCAATCAATGCCATAACACCGATAATCGGTGTGCCAATAATCATCTACATAATTGTGAACCGCCGCAAAATCGAATATTTCAACTGATATGACAATACTCCGGACACATAATCTCACAATCGGCTACAACTCCAAAGAAGGACGCACCGAAGTGCTCAAGGGATTAAACCTGTCGCTAAATCGCGGAGAAGTGGTGTGTCTAATCGGCGCCAACGGCAAGGGAAAATCCACATTGCTACGCACCCTCGCCGGGACACAGCCCTCACTCGAAGGGAGTGTGGATATCGAAGGGAAGCCTCTGTCGATACTCTCCAAGAAAGACTTGGCTTTGATGTTGAGCATCGTATATACCGACCGCACCTCCACCGGAGCGCTTACAGTCGAGGAACTCACCGCGCTCGGGCGTCAGCCCCACACCGGATTCTTCGGGCATCTATCCAAGGTGGATAGAGATGTGGTGGAGGCGAGTATGCGTGCCACCGGAATATTGTACAAGCGCAATTCGTTGTGCGCACAACTCTCCGACGGCGAGCGGCAGAAAGCAATGATAGCCAAGGCTCTCGCGCAGGAAACACCGATTATATTCCTCGACGAGCCGACAGCCTTTCTCGATGTGGCGAGCAAAATCGACACCATGCAACTGCTCCACGACCTCGCTGTGGAGCAAAACAAGGCGGTGCTCCTCTCCACACACGATATTTCCCAGGCACTGATGCTTGCCGACAGGCTGTGGCTCATAGATGCCGGGCAACATCTCGAGGCTGCTCCCACCGAAGACCTTATTCTCTCGGGAAAACTCGACTTGCTGTTCAATTCGCAGGAGATTAGATTCGACATCCATTCCGGCAGTTTCTCGCGACAATGTGTGGGAGAGCATAGTGTCGATATTGTGGAAGGCGACGCCTCCACCGCCCATTGGTGTGCCAATGCCATGAAGCGCAACGGAATTGCCATCGACAAAAAATCTACCATCACCATTAAACCTATTGCCCCTAACAATATCATAATATATATCAACGGCAAAATGAAAAAAACGGAAAGTGTAGGCGAACTAACACATTTCATTTTGCGTTACTTTAAGGAATATGAAACTAAGTAAGCAAGCATTTCTAATAACACAGCCGGGCTATCCCGATGTTTCGAGAGCCGACGACTATTATTATGAGGTAGCCAAGCGACTCCTCAACTCCCTCGAAGGCACACAAGTGCAGCAGGTGTGTGGCGAGGAGCACTGCCGGCAATTGGCACTCACCATGGTCGGATATTTCCAGGATGTGGTGGCTGATGCGGGAATATTTCGCTCGTTCTGCACCCTGTGCAACGAACTTTACAATAAAACCATCCCTCTATTTGAGGAGCAGATAGGGGAGGATTATATCGACAGCGAACTCAACCTCACCGATGTGAAATTCATCACCTGGTATTTCCTCGAATCGATTTCGAGCGAAAAAGGGACACTCTCGCCGCGCCATTCTGCCGTGGAAGAGGCTACTGCGGCAATGTATAAGGTGCTCGATGAGTGCTACGAAGATGCTCCGGTTCACGACGACTACCTTGCGCTGAGGGAAATCGACTTTGACAACCCCGACGCAGAGATGGTGCATGACATCTATGACACCACATATTGGCTTTTCTGGAACAGCTATTTCATGCGCCATGCAGCCAAGCCCACAATAGCCATGGCATTAGCCGAAGGGAAAAAAGTGCTTAGCACCGTTGGCGACAACGACCGCGCCGCCGCCCTTGTCGATGAAATCAACCACCGAACCCTTGAGGAATACCCCACCGGACCGCTGTCGCTCTATGCCCATGAATGGATTAGACAGATTGTCGATGGAGTGTCGCCCTTCAAGAAGCGGAAGAAGAGCGTGGCTGAGCCACACCATTTCTACACCGGGTTCCTCGAAGCCACAGGTGGTAAAAACATCGCATTTTGTCCAACATTCGATGACCTCGACCATTTCCTTTCTGAAAAAATGAAATGGGGAAAGACCGAAGAAGGGCATTTCCCGCAGTTCAAGGAATTTGGCAACTTTGTGCTCTATGTAACCCCCGAAAAAGGGATGCTCATAGCACCCGAAGTGGCGCAATATGTAGTCCACCCCGACAATCCATGCTACAACAAAAAAGAAGCAAAAGCCGAAGCCCACGAACTCATCACTATGCAAGGACGCTGTCCCATCGACCTTGTTAAGCACCTGTTTGCCAACGGAATGGTGCCCGATGCCGCCCTTCCGTGGGATGATTCGCGCCGTGCCCTCCTCGACAACTGGGACTTCCTCGCAAGATTCTACTTGCAATCGTTCTATCGTGCGAAATAACCTAAAATTATACTGTTATGAACAACTCAAGAATTAAAGAGTGTATAATAATCGCATTTGCACTCATCGTAATGGGTAACCTTATCGGCAGTGGCATATCGGATGTCGCCGAGCGCAACCGTGTAGTGGATGTGAAAGGACTTGCCGAAATTGAAGTTCCTGCCAACAAAGTAACTTGGCCTATTTCGTTCAAAGAGACCGGAAACGATCTTCCGCAACTCTATGAGCGCATCAACAGCACCAACAAGGCAATAATCGATTATCTCAAGGCAGGCGGAATTGAAGATGCCGAAATTTCGGTGAATCCACCCGAGGTGGTTGACCTCAAGGCTGAAATCTACGGGAGCCAAAATCACACCTACCGCTACAATATCACATCGGTAATCACCGTAACATCGAAAAAAATCGACCAAGTGAGAGCACTCATGTCGCAACAGTCGTCGCTGCTCAAAAACGGCATCGCAATCCTCAAAAGTGACTATCAGAACCAGGTGTTATATGAATACACCGACTTCAACGATATCAAGCCCAAGATGATAGAGGAGGCAACCCGCAATGCCCGTGCCGCAGCCGAGCAATTCGCCAAAGACTCCGACAGCAGGATAGGCAAAATAATGCGCGCCAATCAAGGTGTGTTCTCAATCAACGACCGAGATGAAAACACCCCGTATATCAAGCGCATCCGTGTGGTAACATCAATCACCTACGAGTTGAAGTGATAATTGGATATTTAAAATAGAAATGCGCTGCCTAAAAGAGAATTAAGCAGCGCATTTTTAGTCTTACATTTGATAGAAGCGGAGGAAGGCTCGTATCATATATTCCTGGTCGATGGCGGCACCGGTTTCACATGCCGAATGCATGGCCCAGATGGGGTTGCCGACATCAACACCTGCGATGTCGATTTGCGAGGTGAGGATGTTGCCGAGGGTTGAGCCGCCTGCCACATCGGAGTGGTTCACGAATGTTTGGCAAGGCACACCGGCTTCGCGGCAAATTTCGGCGAATATTGCTGCGCTATGAGCGTCGGTCATATATTTGCAGTTGGCGTTGATTTTGATTATAGGACCGCCGCCCATCACAGGATGGTTGGTGGGGTCGTATTTTTCGGTATAATTCGGGTGGAATGCGTGTCCGTTGTCAGCCGAAATCATGAACGAATTAGCCACGGCGCGAAGGAAATCCTCGTTGCTGCCACCATGAGATGTGATGGTACGCTGGATAATGTTGGCAAGAACAGGCGATGCCGCACCTTGTTTTGTTCCGCTGCCTGTTTCCTCATTGTCGAAGATGGCAAGAACTCGTGTAACGGTTTTGTTTTCCGCTTCGAGGAATGCTGTGAGTGCGGCATGAGCCATACTTAAGTCGTCGATGCGCCCACCGCACACAAATTCGTCGTTAACACCGACGAAAGTGGCAGGTTGTGAGGGGTAAAGCATCAAGTCGAAGTCGAGAATCTGCGATTTCTCCACATCGAGCTCTTTAGCCACGAGGTTGATGAGCATATTGCCGCGCTCTGCCTCTTCGGTGATGATTCCGATAACCGGGAGCATATCTTTCTGCTTCGAAAGCGGATTTCCCTCGTTGACAGCGCGGTTGAAGTGGATTGCAAGGTGGGGAATCACCATCACAGGGCGTTTGATGTTGATGGTGTGGCTCTCGGGATGGAGAGCATCTGAGCCGCGAAGCATCACGCGACCTGCTACCGATAGCGGACGGTCGAACCAAGTGTAGAGAATCGGTCCGCCATACACCTCGGTGTTGAGTTTCACTATTCCACCTTCGGTTGTGATTTCAGCCTTTGGCTTAATGCGGAAGCAAGGCGAGTCGCTATGGGCGGTGATGACACGAAACCCTTGAGCGGCGTTTTGCGAACCTATAGAAACTGCAAACACTGCCGAATCGTTTTTTACAACATAGAATTTGTTATAGCCGTGGAACGACCAGGCATCGCCGAGGTTGAGGCGTCGATACCCGGCTTCTTCGAGGCGTGAAGATATTGTTTTCGCCGCAAGAAAATTGCAAGGCGATTCGTTCAAAAAGTCGATGAGCGAAGAAGCGTATTTATTAGCCATGATATAATTGAATTTTAAGAGTTATTCGTGGGAATATCTAATGTTGTGGATTGCGCGGAGCACATTGCAGAGCGTCATTCCCCAGAACGATTCAAAATCTTCCTTGCAAGCCGAAATCATTTCGTTGGCGAGAAGATTGGGAACATCGCGCACCGAGGCAATGAAATTGAACATCTCCTGGTAGATGTCGGCGAGCCCTTCGGCAATGCTTGCCGAGATGGGGGTGTCGGAATATTTCATGTCGGCCTCAAACACCTCGAGATATGTGTCATCGGGACCGAGAAGCATCTCCATGTTGTGTCTCACGCTTTCGTAGTAGTCTTTATCCATGCTTTGATAGAGATAGGAATCGGCATCGGGGATGGTTTTGATGTCGGTAGCCACGATATAGAGCCGAGGGAGGAGCCGCGACATGGTGTCGATAAAAGCGTCGGGCTCGGATTCTCGCGCAGCCTCGACAGCCTTGCAGTATTCCGACGCAAGACCGATAAAGGCAATGCTATTGGTTGAAAGTTTGTCGAAATCTTCTTCCATAACGATTGTTATTTATAAAGTGAGTTGGACAAAATGAAGTCATAAACATCGGGCGGGAGGAAAAACGCCATGTTTTTATTCTCCTTGATTCCTGCACGAATCATTGTCGAGGAGATTTCAATCATCGGGGCGTTTTCGAGATAGGTTACATTCTCCGGCAGTGTGGAAGCATCGATGTCGAAGCCTCGGCGCGGATATATAATCACACCATATTCGCTCACGATGCGCGACGCGTCTTTCCATTTGTTGAAGATTGCCCAATTATCGGCACCTATTATGATGTTGAAAGTGTCGCCGGGAAACTTCTCGCGCAGAGCATCGAGAGTGTTGATTGTGTAGGAGGGCCTCGGGAGTGTGAATTCCAAGCCGGAAGTGATTACATTAGTGCAATGAGCCGACACCATCTCCGCCATGCGGAGGCGAGCCATGTCGAGCATCTTGGAATATCCTTCCTTGAGAGGGTTCTGAGGAGACACCATCAGCCACACCCGGTCGATGTCGGTAAACTGCGTTATCCAATTGGCAAGCATCGCATGACCGGTGTGAATTGGATTGAAAGAGCCTCCAAAGATGCCTATTCTCATAGTCTTATTTGTTTATAAATTCCGCGATGATGTCGTGGGTTTCGTTTATGGCATCGATTAAGACATCGTTTACCACGGTGCGGTCGAATTGAGACGCAAACGAGATTTCATATTCGGCCTTGCCAACTCGTTGATTGATAGCATCGACCGATTCGGTGCCGCGCGACAAGAGACGGTGGCGCAGTGTGTCGATCGACGGTGGCATGATGAACAGCGCCAAAGCGTCGTCGCCATAGAGTTTCTTTACATTGAGCGCACCCTTGACATCGATGTCGAGGATGGCGTTGTTGCCGTCGGCGCAGATTCGGGCAATTTCGCTCTTGAGCGTGCCGTAGAATCTTCCGGGATACACTTCCTCATATTCAACGAGCGAATCGGAGTCGATAGCCTTCTTGAAATCCTCGGTGGAGAGGAAATAGTAGTTCACCCCATCGGTTTCTCCGCGGCGAGGCTCCCGGTTGGTAGCCGAGATGGAAAACTCGAGTTTGAGCGCGGTGTCTTTAATCACTTCGGCGATGATAGTCGATTTTCCGCAACCTGAAGGGGCAGAAAGAATTATGATTTTGCCTTTTTTCATAACAAAAGAAATAAACGAGATGAAGAAACTACATCACATTGAGCACTTGCTCCTTGATTTGCTCAAGTTCGTCTTTCATTTTCACGACGATGCGTTGCATCTCGGCATGGTTTGACTTGGAACCGAGCGTGTTGATTTCGCGTCCCATTTCCTGCGATATGAAACCGAGTTTTTTCCCTTGACCGTGCCCGTTTTCGAGAGTTTCGATGAAATACTCGAGGTGGTTGGTGAGGCGGTGTTTTTCCTCATTGATATCGAGTTTTTCTATATAGAAAATCATCTCCTGTTCGAAACGGCTCTTGTCGTAGTCGATGCCTTCGAGTTTGGAGAGCGATTCCTCGATTCTTGCTTTGATTTTGGGAACACGTTCTTTCTCGTAAGGCTCCACCTCGAGGAGGTGGGCATGGATGTTGGCAATTTTCTCGCGGAAAATCGATTCGAGTTTCGCTCCCTCTTGAGTGCGGAATTCGATTAGACCGTTGATAGCATTCTCAACGGCATTGAATATCGCTTGTTTCTCCTCGTCGGAAATCTCCTCGGGATAGTCGTTTTTGAGAGCGTCGGGGAGGCGTAGGAGAGTGGCATACCAGTCTGCGGGTTCGGGGAGGTCCAATTCATTAGTGAGGATGTCTAATTGCTTCTTGTAGGTTTTGAGAAGCGGGATGTTGAACACCGAGGTCTCCTGGTTGTCGTTATTTTCCACTAAGATAGAGAGATCCACCTTGCCGCGTTCGAGACGCTTGGCAACGCAGTTTCTGATTTCGAGTTCCAATTCGCGGAAAGCGTAAGGGATTCTCACCGATAAATCGAGTTGTTTGCTGTTAAGAGATTTGATTTCGGCGGTGATTTTTTTGTTTTGAGTCATCACCACAGCCTTGCCAAATCCTGTCATTGATAAAATCATTGCTGTAAAGTTTTGCACAAAGTTAATGCAATTTGGGCAAACAACGTTAATGTTTGGATATAAAATTGCAATGATAGTGGTTAATTAGTGTATTTTTAGTAATTTTGCCCAATAAAAACATACTATGGCAAATATATTGAATATAGAGACCTCGACCGAAGTGTGCTCGGTAGCCTTGACATCCGATGGGATGGTGCTTGAGCATCGGGAGGATTATGAGGGGCGTAACCACGCCTTGTTGTTGAGCGGATTTATTGAGGAAATGATGCAATATGCCACACCGCGAGGGATAAAAATCGATGCTGTGGCGGTGAGCATAGGTCCCGGTTCATACACCGGATTGCGCATTGGCTTGTCGGAAGCGAAAGGGCTTTGCTTCGGGCTCGATGTGCCGCTGATAGGGATTGATACCCTCAAAATACTTGTGGTGGCGACCATGTTTGGAAACTATATCGATGAAAATTCATATTATGTGCCGATGATAGACGCTCGGCGAATGGAGGTGTTTGCCGGAGTGTATGACTCCGCGTTGCAAGAGGTGATGCCGGCGCGTCCGGTGATTCTCACCCACGATTCTTTCAGCGAGTATCTCGGGCAAGGCAGGAAACTTGTGTTTGTGGGAAATGGAGCAGAAAAGGCAGCCAATCTCATAAAGCACCCCGATGTGGTGTATATCCCCGGGGTGAAGTCTGCGGCGGTGGACATGCTTGCGCTGTCTGAAATGGCATTCCGCAAGGGCGATTTTATAGATATAGCATATTCAACGCCCAATTACCTTAAGGAATTTCAAGCAACAACGCCCAAAAAGAAAATTTAATGATGTTTTTTGCGCCCAATATTTGCATTTGGGCGGGAAAAGTATTATATTTGTAAAAGAATAAAGAATTGAAAATAAATGTTGGAATATAACTCACAACTTAAGCAACTGATATTGCCGGAATACGGCAGAAACATACAGCAGATGGTTGACCACTGCATGACAATTGAGGACCGCGAGGAACGCACTCGTTGCGCCTTCACAATAGTACAAATCATGGGTAATATGTTCCCCGAACTGCGCGATGTGGAGGACTATCGCCACAAATTCTGGGACCACCTGGCAATTATGAGCGATTTCAAGCTCGATATCGACTACCCCTACGACATCGTTCATCGCGAAAACCTCGACAGCAAGCCGGAACCGATACACTATCGCCTCGAGCCGATAAAATATCGCCATTACGGCAAGATAATCGAGAAAATGATTGAGCGAATCGGCGATTATCCCGAAGGGGAGGAGCGCGATGCCTTGATTTCTCTAATCGCCCACCACATGAAGAAACTCATCTTCGCCATCAACAAAGAGGGCGTTGAGGATGAGAAGATATTCAAAGACCTCTATTGGTACTCGCATGGGAAGATTTGCCTCGACGCATCCACCTACAAGTTGCGCCAATTCAAAGAGGCTCCTTCGCCTTCACCGACCACAGGAGGGAAGAAGAAAAAGAAGAAATAATGAATTGACAACAGATTGTGTAACCTTTATATAAATATCAGACCATGAGTTCGTTTATAGTAGAAGGCGGACACCATTTGAAAGGTGTGATTCAGCCTCAAGGCGCAAAAAACGAGGCATTAGAGATTCTCTGTGCCACGCTTCTCACTAAGGAGAAGGTAACAGTGAGCAACCTGCCCGACATTCTCGATATCAACAACTTGATATCGCTGCTTGGCGATCTCGGTGTGAGAGTGTCGAAAGAGGGGGTGGGAACATATAGTTTCCGCGCCGACAATATTAATCTTGATTATCTCCACAGCGACGATTTCTACAAGAAGGCATCGTCGTTGCGTGGCTCGGTGATGATTGTTGGTCCGCTTGTTGCACGATTTGGAACTGCGGTGCTCCCCAAGCCCGGAGGCGACAAGATTGGGCGTCGCCGTCTCGACACACATTTCCTCGGAATTCAAAAACTCGGTGCCGAATTTGAATATGACCCTCACGCACGCCTCTATGAGGTGCGCGCCGAGAAACTTCGCGGCTGCTACATGCTTCTCGATGAGGCTTCGGTAACCGGAACGGCAAATATCATAATGGCATCGGTGCTCGCCGAAGGGGTTACCACAATCTACAACGCCGCTTGTGAGCCATATATCCAGCAGCTCTCCAAAATGCTCAATTCTATGGGCGCAAAGATTTCGGGCGTAGGCTCCAATCTGCTCACAATCGAAGGTGTTAAAGAGTTGCACGGATGCAGCCACCGAATCCTTCCCGATATGATTGAGGTGGGAAGTTTCATCGGAATGGCGGCAATGACCGGCAGCGATATCACCCTTAAAGATGTGTCGTATGACGACCTCGGCATAATCCCCGACAGCTTCAAGCGCCTCGGAATCACAGTGGAACGTAATGGCGACGATATTCACATCCCGCAGCACGACCACTACGAGATTGACAAATTTATCGATGGCTCGATTATGACCATTGCCGATGCTCCGTGGCCCGGGTTGTCGCCCGACTTGCTGAGCGTGTTCCTCGTGGTTGCCACACAAGCCAAAGGGTGTGTGCTCATTCACCAGAAAATGTTTGAAAGCCGCCTCTTCTTTGTGGATAAACTCATCGATATGGGCGCTCAAATAATATTGTGCGACCCACACCGCGCCTCGGTGATTGGAAGCGGCAAACTCGGTTCGCTCCGCGCCGCCAATATGGTTTCGCCCGATATCCGTGCCGGAATTGCGATGCTCATCGCGGCAATGTCGGCTCGCGGCACCAGCCGCATCGACAATATCGACCAAATCGACCGCGGATACCAGAATATCGACACCCGCCTCAATGCCATAGGCGCAAATATTATTCGCATTTAATGCCGATTGTTCGATGATTCTAAAAGAGGAAATTTGCGAAATAGGGCAGTTTAACAAGCCCCACGGCATTAACGGCGAGATATCGGCAACATTCGAGTGTGATGTCGAGGATGTGGAGTCGCTCTCTTGCATCGTGGTGGATGTCGATGGTATCTTTGTCCCGTTTTTCGTGTCGGGCATTCGCCCCAAGAGCGCAACTACTCTATTGCTTAAAATCGACGATGTAGATAGCGAGGAGGCTGCCAAGGCATTTGTTGGGAAACCGATTTATGCCTTGCGCGACCAACTCGAAATTGAATACGCAGATGACGACTTGCGCTCGCTTGTCGGCTACACCGTGAGCGATGAGCGGGATGGCATTTTGGGCGAGATTGTCGATATCGAGGATTCTACCGAAAATATGCTCTTCATTGTAGAGACATCCGATGGTGAGAATTTCTTCATCCCGATTGCCGACGAGTTTATCATTGCTATCGATGACGATGCCCGCAGGGTGGAAATGCGCCTTCCCGAGGGAATCACAGAGTTATAACTATTTTTAACGCATGAAATTGTAATCAAATTGCAGATTAATCAATACCTTAGCGGAAAATTTAAATCAATCTATATTAACTATGAGCGAAAAAGAATATGACGAGAATGAGGCGATAAAATTTATCAACAATTATTTGCCCCAGGACATCAAAGGAAAATATACCGATGACGATATTCTCATTGTCATCGACACAATTTTCGATTATTATGAAAGCAAAGGCTTCTTTGACATCGATGGTGATGATGATGCCGAAGAAGATTTGCAGGTGCACGACTTGATTGGCTATGTGAAGAATCAACTTCTTCGAGACAGGGACAACTCGATTGATATGGACGATGTGATGCCTCTCGTGCTCGGTGAACTTGAATATGAAGAATCGCTTGGAATGTATGAGTAAGAAATGCTTGCTGTTGATGGCGGTTTTCTTCTCATCTTTGGGCTTTTCACTATCGGCACAAAACATAATATCGGCTATTAAAGGTGCTTTCGGCGGAGGAAGGGAAACTGTAACCGTTTCGCCCGAAGAACTTTATGACCTCACACTCGAGGAGAACCTTATGATACCGGAGCTCGGCAGCACCGCCGAGGCAGTGCGCGAGTATCAGCACAATGAGGCTCTCAAAATCAAGCGCGAGCATTACAAGGTGGAAACTACTCGAAATGGCGAGGTGATAATTGTAACCATCCCTGCCGAGTCGCTTTTTGCGCCGTCTGACACTCTGTTGCTCGACTCCTCTCACAAACTGCTCCGAAACATGTTTCGATACCTCGAAGTGCCCGATTTCTACCGAATGCTCATTGTGATGCACCACGACAATACCGGCTCTTCGCAATACACTTTCAATCTCACTCGTCGCCGCATCGAGGCGGTTTTCAACTGGTTTGAGTCGCAGAATGTAAATACCGATTATGTAATTCCTTATGCTATGGGCGACAAGCAGCCGTTGAAGTTCAACACCAGTTTCCGCTCGCGTCAAGCCAATCGGCGTCTCGAGATTTATCTCGTGCCCGGAACGGCTTTGATTGCGGCTGCCAAAAAAGGGAATTTAAAATAAACCGCTCGATTGTATTGAAATTGAGCGATTATTTTGTAATTTTGCACCGTCTTTTCAATTTTGTAAATAATAACTAATTTATAATAATGGCAATAGAATTAAAAGGTCTCACTAAAAGAGCCGAAAACTACTCGCAATGGTACAACGACTTGGTTGTGAAAGCCGATTTGGCTGAGCAGTCTGCTGTGCGCGGTTGCATGGTGATTAAACCCTACGGTTATGCAATTTGGGAAAAAATGCAGCGTCAACTCGATGATATGTTCAAAGCAACAGGACACGTCAACGCTTATTTCCCTCTCCTCATCCCCAAATCGTTCCTCAGCCGTGAAGCCGACCACGTTGAAGGCTTCGCTAAAGAGTGTGCTGTAGTTACTCACTACCGCTTGAAAAACAACCCCGATGGCAGTGGTGTGGTTGTTGACCCCGAGGCTCGCCTTGAGGAGGAGCTTATCATCCGTCCTACTTCCGAGACAATTATTTGGAACACATATAAAAATTGGATTCATTCCTATCGCGACCTCCCCATCTTGTGCAACCAATGGGCTAACGTATTCCGTTGGGAGATGCGCACCCGTATGTTCCTTCGCACTGCCGAATTCCTCTGGCAAGAAGGTCACACCGCCCACGCCACTCGCGAAGAGGCAATGGAAGAGGCTGTGAAAATGCTTAATGTGTATGCCGATTTTGCCGAAAAATATATGGCTGTGCCTGTTATTAAAGGTGTGAAGAGTGCAAACGAGCGTTTTGCCGGTGCGCTTGAAACCTACACCATCGAGGCCATGATGCAAGATGGTAAGGCGCTCCAGTCGGGCACTTCCCACTTCCTCGGACAGAATTTTGCCAAGGCTTTCGATGTGAAGTTTATCAACAAGGAAAACCAACTCGAATATGTGTGGGCTACATCTTGGGGCGTTTCCACTCGGCTCATGGGTGCGCTCATCATGACTCATAGCGACGACAACGGCCTCGTTTTGCCACCTCATTTGGCTCCTATCCAGGTTGTAATCGTTCCTATATATAAGAATAATGAGCAACTCGCGGTTCTCGACTCTCGCGTGGCTCCTATTGTTGAGCGTCTCCGCAATATGGGCATCAGCGTTAAATATGACAACGCCGACAATCGTCGTCCCGGATTCAAGTTTGCCGACTACGAGCTCAAGGGTGTTCCTGTGCGTCTTGCCCTTGGTGGTCGCGATCTTGAAAATGGTACTATCGAGGTGATGCGTCGCGACACTCTCGAAAAAGAGACTGTTGCCCTCGAAGGTATTGAGGAATATGTAGCAAAACTTCTCGAAGATATTCAAGCTAACATCTACCAAAAAGCTCTTAAGCACCGCGCCGAGATGACAACAAGTGTCGATACCTACGAAGAGTTCAAAGAGCAAATCGAAAAAGGCGGTTTTATCCTCGCTCACTGGGATGGCACTCCCGAAACCGAGGAGAAAATCAAAGAAGAAACCAAAGCAACCATCCGCTGCATCCCACTCGATGGCGACAAAACCCCTGGTAAATGCATGGTTACCGGGAAACCGAGCGCACAACGGGTTGTCTTTGCTCGCAACTACTAAAATACAACAGCGCGGGACCTTGTTCATGCGCTGTTTATTTTAATCGACATATAATTTGTGGATTTGCAAATTTTAACAAATAGCGTAAATCTCGCTATTTTAATAAGTTAAGTCGATTTTTGGGGCATTGCTTGAAAATGCTATAAAAAATAGTTGTAAAAAAATTTGGTGGGGAATGGAAAAGGGTGTAACTTTGCACTCGCTTTCGGGGAAATCCCGGGGCAACAAAGGACATTGACATGATTGCAATAGAATGT